>CANJWH010000040.1 GCA_947478465.1 Bacteroidota bacterium | reverse complement strand
TGCCTGTTCAAGTGTTGCGGCAATCCCGATAGCTATCGGGATTGCTAGTTAAACTGGTCTTAGCGGGACGCTACGACCAACCAACACACATACACGTACGACCCGCTGGGTATTCAATCCGGCTATTCAGCAGTTGTAGGGTCTATTATAGACGAAACCTTACTCACTGAGTTTGCAGGAAACCCTCCTTGTTTGGCGTGTTCGCGAACCAGTTCTTCGTTTGGTGCATTGTAAACACAATAGATTTTATCGCTTGTTACGTAACTGTGAACCCATTGAATTTGTGGTCCCAGATTGCTTAACACGCCACAAGAGGTTTGTGAAATTGCTTTCAATTGTTCGGCAGTCAATTTTCCGGCTCCCGGAATTTCTCTTTCAATTACATACTTAGGCATAGTTTTGAGTTTATTTTTTTTGCCTACTCTGTTCGGTTTTCGGCTTCCCCGAATAGTTCTTTAGTTTTTCAAAAGTAACTATTTCTTCCTATTAACCAAGATGCCGCTTAGACTAACGCGTTGAACATTAAGCTCAGCGGGTTTAATTAAACCATACAGCATACCCTTTTCTGCGCAGGTCATGTGCAAGCTTTTCTTCCATTTTAAGCGCCTGCTCGCGGGTCATGGGCTTTAAGTTTAAATGATCATATAAGCTGGGGCGCAAATACCAGCCATACTTAAGAACTATAGCTGAAGAAAGCTTATGACCTTTTTTATTCCGGTAGCCTGTTTTATGCTGCTCAAAACGTTGCTTTGGTGTTTTACTGGTCATGCCTACATACACACATTCCAGCACCCCGTTAAACTGGGGATTGGCAGCGCGGAATTTTGCATGCTCGGTAAACACGCGCTTATGCAGCTCTATTACATACACTTTATAATTCATACTATCCTTTAGTAGTATAACGCAAAAGGCTGAACTAAATTGTGTTGTGGTTGAAGAGGCAGGATGCCTTGTTAAAGCAAGCGTAGCAAGATGCTACGCTTAACATCAGGCTACGCTCAACGGGGGATGATGCTACGCTTAACTGTTACTGCCTAAGTTCAACGGGGCGCCAGCGGATTATAAGGTCTATGAAAATTCAAATTCATTGTACGCTCATATTCATTTTTAGGTTGATAGTAAAAATTATTAAACACACCTAAATAAGAGCTTTTCCATACTCGCATATTGCAACGGTCAGAGGAACTACTACTTTTAAGAAAGTATTCTAATTCATAGTAAGAAAACAAGATGTAATTTTTTGACCTTCTGTGTTTTATTTCTACGGATATATTTTTCATTGGCAAAGCTTTTTTAGAGTATGGGTCGCAATCTGTTTCATAGAGAGCGTCAAATATATCCCTGTCTGATGGTGCGGAATCTTTAAACTGTTGCAAACTTGGATTAGTAATCATAAATATTACTAAGCTAATAATGGCAATAGCAAATATAGTTATAGTGGCTATCGATATTATTCTTTTCATTTATTGTTTGATAAAAGTTGTCAAGTCTTTCATTTGTTTAGGTGATTGGTTAAGTAACTTGTATTATAGAATACCCCAAACTCCATGACCATTCATCCAAGTTTGGAGATATTAGCGGCAGTCATTCTTTAATGCGTCAAATGTGTTGTTTATTTCATCAACACCATAATTAAGTTGTTTGATTCCTGATTGCAAAAAATCAACTGCATTTTGAAGGTATGAATTTATATTATCAATGTTATCTTCATACGAAATATTTGAAAGTTCATCAGCAGCTGAAGAGAACTTTCTCTTTGCTTGATAAAAATAATCTTCTGCATCATTTGCTTCATCTTCTGCATTTGAACAAAAATTTGCTGCTTCTTCTGCGTCATCAGCTTCATCTTCTGCATAACTAGAATATTTCTTTGCATTTGTAGCAGCATCTTCTGCATCTCTTGCGTAGTTTCTTAGATTTTCAATACCTCTTGTGCTGTAACATTCATCAATAGATGAAAGTGCTCCCTTTGCTTTTTTGTAAGCAGTTTGATAATTTTCATAAGCATCATTTAAATTGTCAGCAACGTCTTGTGGTTGTCCAAAAGTCAATAATGGCAAATAGAGAAGACCAAATACAAGTAAAAATGTTTTCATAAAAATAAATAAGAAATACTAAGGAGACAGTTTGAAGTTTTTTTAAAACAAACATCTTTTTTCGTAGCCGAGTGAGGCTATAAGCCTTGGTAATGCATACGCAGGAAGATGCCACGCCTTAATGATTACGCTGCTAGGAGTTGTGATTAAAAAAGGGGAATGAATTTCATATATTTCATTCCCCTTTGAAAAATTTATTCAGGATCCCATGAACCTATATTGTTCCACTCATTATTGTCCGGAGTTGTTTTCAAGTGTGGTTCAACATAAGTGCCATTAGTCTTAGTATATCCATTTTGCAATTTTAATTGACCACCATTGTCATAGTTTCTTTCTTGCTTTGGTTCAGAATAAGAAGGAGTAGAATAACTTGGGGTAGAATAGCTAGGTGCAGAATAGCTAGGAGTTGAATAAGTGTTTCCGTATAACTCCTTATTAGCTTTATATCGCATATCAGGAGTTCCGTCACTTTTTGTTTGAGCATTAACAATTATGACAAACAAGGTCATAATCATTGAAATTAATACAGTCTTTTTCATGTCAATTTGTTTTTAATAATGCCTACTCTAATCAGTTTTCAGCTACCCTGTATATTTTTAATTATCAATTTGAATTTCATATGTTTTGCCATCTTCACCATCTACACTTGCATGACCATCATCGTCTATATCTGCATATGAAATGTGGTCTTCATCTAAATAACCATCATTAGGAAAATTAATTTGAACTACTTGGCAATCCTGAACTTCAACATCAAGTGTGTAAGTTGCAGAATATCCAGTTTCAGGATTATTATAGTCTACCGTTGCAGAATATGTTCCATCATCAAATTTGCAATCTGAAGAATTACTTATCTCTTCATTACTGTCTTCTTCATAATATGTTGATGAATTGCTTTCAATAATATCATTTTCTCTATCAATAGATTTTGAAGAGCATGAATTTACTATTAATAATACGAGAATCAATAATTTACTTTTCATTAATAGATTATTTGTGATACACAGCTGCTTCCAATGCCCAAACACCAGATTGGGAAATTTACAATACAAACAATTCACCGCTTGCAGGCAATTCAGTTCTGAGTGTTACAACTACAGGGAACAACGCCTGGATAGGAACAACAGGAGGATTGAATTATTTCAACGGAACGTCCTGGACAACCTTAACAACACAAAACTCTGATCTTCCCCATAATCATATAAACGACATTGCACGCGAAGAAAACGGAGCCTTGTGGATTGCCACAGAAAACGGGCTTGCTAAATTGTATGACCACGAATGGACGGTATATAACACTGGAAATTCTTCATTGCCTGTAAATATTATCCGCTGTATCACTATTGACCAAAATGGCAATAAATGGATTGGAACCTGGGGCGGTGGTCTTGTAAAATTTGACAACGTTAACTGGACAGTATACAACACGGGCAACTCTCAGATTCCTGCAAACGGGGTCAATTCAGTAACTATCAATAGTAACGATATAATATGGGTAGGGACGTTCAGTAATGGAATTGGTGTACTGGAAAACGGCAATTGGTCAACTTTCAATACCACTAATTCAGCTTTGCAAAGCAACGAAGTTAAAGCAATAGCATTTGATAAAGACAACAACACATGGATAGGAACAGCAAATGGTATTGTTAGAATTACAGGAAACAACTGGAGCAATATCAACTACTCTATCACTGGTTTTCCTTTTCAATCTGTAAATGATATTACCTGTGGTAAAGATATTTGGTTTGCAACCGATAATGGAGTAATTCAATATGCAGACACACACTGGATCAGTCACCGTGCCAACAACTCATCACTGCCGGTAAATGATGTAAGATCCTTAGCAACCGATGACAATATGAATGTCTGGATAGCAACAGCAGGAGGCGGACTCGTTATCTATAATGCAGAAGGCGTTTCCTTATCTGTTGAAAGCACAACACAAGCTGTAAATACACTGAATATGTTTCCAAATCCTGCAAACGGTGAAGTGAAATTCAACTTCACCACCACCGAATCAGGAAAGGCTGAACTTGCTTTGTATGATGTTCAAGGAAGAAAAGTGTGTACGTTGTTAAATGAAGAAGTTGCTGCCGGCAAACACGAGGTAAAATTTGACACCAATACTCTTCCTGCAGGTGTTTACATCTGGTGGGTTAGATTTAAAGACAGGATTGATACTATGCGTCTTGCTGTGATATAGTCTTTAGAACTTAACTAAATCTAATTATTTTATAAAAACCTTCAGGATTTAATCCTGAAGGTTTTTCATTTTATATTTGCTCCATGTCAAACAAAAACAAGAATAAAGACGGGTTTGTTTATTCTACCAATCCCAACTTCAGCATCAGTAACTCCTCTGATGATGAGGCTCAATCCTCATTACCAAATCAGAAACAAAATCTGAGAGTAGAGTTAGACAAAAAGAATCGCGCGGGGAAATCAGTAACGCTAATCACAGGATTTATTGGCAGCGAAGATGATTTAGAATCACTGGGCAAACTACTGAAGACAAAGTGCGGAATTGGCGGCAGCGCAAAAGACGGAGAGATTCTTTTGCAAGGAGATTTCAGAAAAAAGGCAGGAGAAATTCTGTTGAAGGAAGGTTATCGCGTGAGGGTGATTTAACTATTTCACCAAGGTAACTGTTCCGTTGTATTTATGCCGTTCGTTTTTGAAGTCGGTAACTTCAATGTTATAGACATACAAATCATTGGGTATTTCTTTACCCGAATTAAAGAAAGTTCCATCCCAGCTTTCGCCATAAGTAAAGGTTGAGAATACCTGCTGCCCCCATCGATTATAAATCCTGAATGCAAAGGTGGTGAAACCAAAACCATTGGGTGTAAAACTGTCATTAATTCCATCGCTGTTTGGTGAAAATCCACTTGGAACATATAATGCAAAGGCTCCGTCAATAACTATTAAATGTGCCACAGTGTCTTTACAACCAAACTGATTGGTTACAATCTGCTCCACTAAATAATGCCCTGAATCAGGATACAAATGGATTGGGCTTTGTGTATTATCTCCTGAAAAATCTCCGAAGTCCCATTCCCATTCATTTGCACCTGAACTTAAATCAGTAAAAATCAGATTTCTGTCAAATATATTGGTTGGTTGCGGGCCATATGTAAATGCAGCAGATGGTTTCGGAAAAATAGTAATAATATCAATACTGTCTTTAGTGGTGGCGCAGCCGTCAGCAGAAGTTGCAGTAAGTGTTACAGAGAATGTACCATCAGATCCGAATATGTGAGCAGGATCCTGAACACTTGAAGTTCCACCATCGCTGAATATCCAATCATAAGAAGCAATTGTTTCGCCTGCTTCAATTGTGCTTAAGTCAACACAGTTTATCTGAAGAGGGACACATCCATCAATTGGACTAACTCTGAAATCCACTACCGGATAACCATTTACATCAACCTGTTTAACAATGGTATCAGTACAAGCGCTGTCACTTGTAACAACCAATTGAACATCATAAATTCCTGATGCTATGTAAAGGTTCTGTGGATCTTCTAATAATGAAGTGTTAGAGTCATCAAAATCCCATTCCCATGAAACAATATTTCCCAGACTTATAATACTTTGATTATTAAAATCAGTTGTTGTTCCAACGCAAACATCCGTTGCAATAAAATCTGCAACAGGATTAGGATAAACACGTATTCTGTCTGTGTAAGATTCAGAACAATTATTATCAGAGGTAACTGTAAGTGTTATTGTATAATATCCTGTGTTTGCATAGTTATGTAACGGGTTTTGTTGCGTAGATGAAAGGTTGTCACCAAAATCCCAATCCCAATTATTAATTGCTCCGCTTGTTATTATTGATTGATCTGTAAATACTGCATCATAGCTAAAGCAAACATTTGCTGTTGTAAAAAATGGCTGTGGTACAGGAAAAATTTCAATAGGATTTTCAACCGTGTCTTTACAACCATGGTTTGATATAGCAACCAATTCTACAAAGAAGTTTCCTTCAGTATAGAAAGTAAAGACAGGTTCAACAACAGTTGAAGTAGAATTAGGAATAGCCGGTATCAGTTCAAAATCTCCAAAATCCCAGTGCCACCCAGCAATATTTCCTGTTGATATTGAACTTGTATTATTGAAGTTAATGGGTGTACCGGCACAAACATCCTGTCCGGAAAACGCTGCAACCGGATTTTCAAAAACTTCAACATCACGGGTATAAGTATCAACACAACCACTGTCAGTTTCAACAGTTAGCGAAACTGAATAAGTACCATAGTTAGCATAAACGTTTGTAGGATTTTGAATAACATCAGTGTTTCCGTCATCAAAATCCCAATCCCAACTGATGATACTTCCGGACGAAAGAGTTGTCAAATCCTGAAAGGCAGAAGCGGTTCCCTCGCAAACATCAGGCGAAGAGAAATTAGCAACAGGAACTGCATGAACATTCACAATCTGCGTCATGGTATCGGTACAACCCAATCCTGAACCTGCAATTAGTCTAACTGAAAATGCTCCGGCAAAGCTATAATTGTGAGATGGATCCTGTAAAGATGAACTTGCAAAATCACCAAAACTCCAATTCCATGCATTCACATTTCCTATTGGAACAGAACTTAAATCCGTAAACTGAACTGTAGGTGAGCATCCTGAAACAAAAGAGAAATCAGCAACGGGGCGGGAGTTGACATCTACATTATGAGTAATTGTTCCTGTGCAACCACTATCTGAAACTGCCGAAAGCGTAACCGAATACGTTTGCACATTGGCATACTGATAGGTGGGATTTTGCTGTGTATCGGTTCCAACGCCATCACCAAAATCCCAATCCCATTGTGGCACATTTCCCGAAGCAATGGTTGTCTGATTTTGAAAAGAAGTAATATTACCTACACAAACTGCAGGTGCTGTAAAATCAACCTGAGGATTTGGATTTACAATTACATCGGCACTGAATGAGTGTTCGCAACCTGCATCATTTGTAATAGTGAGGGTTGCATTATAGGTTCCGGGAGTAAGATAGGTATGTGTGGGGTTTTGCGCATTAGAAGAATTTCCGTCATCAAAGTCCCAATCCCATGCGGTAATATTTCCTGAACCCGCTGTACTTAAATCTGTAAACACGGTTGGATTTCCTTCGCAAACAATGGTTGATGTAAAATCTGCTTCCGGCAGAACAATATTAAAATCAACAGTATCTGCATCGGTTGTCTGATCAACAAATAAAGCTCCTGCAATAATTTGGGTGTTGCCGTCAAATCCCTGAGGATAAGTAACAACTAATTCCCATGTTGAGTCAGTAAGCAAAGTTGCCATCTGAGGCGAGCCAACAAAATCACCACTTACAGCAATGTTAATAGCTACGGTATCGTTAGTGCCGGTTACTGTAAAAGAACAAGGCATATCAGCATTAGCTGCTGGTGAGGTGATATTAATACCAGGCTCAGGCGGCACTGCAGGAACAATCGGTGAGATATTGTCCAACGAGCAATTTACATAACCATTGCAATCGCTAATCCAGTATGGATGAAAAGTAATGTAGCACCAATTGGAAGTTGGAGTAAATGTGACAGTTGTTGTTTGCCAGTTTGTATTCATAAAACTGCCGCTCTGCCAAAGTATCTCATTCGTTCCACAAACAGAGTTTCCACCAAGAATTTCCATTGAACCATAGCAATTACCAGGCTCAGCAGTGTTATAAACTGAACTGAAAGCAATATCAATATCAAAAGTATAAGTGGTGCCTGCTTGCATGCACGGTGTTATTTGTTGGCTTGCTCCTTCGTTATAAGAATTTTGAGTACCTCCTTGCAACATACTAATGTATGTAGAACCTTGCGAAGCAGGTTGAGTAAATCCCCATTGCCCGGGCTGAGTATCAGGTGAACCAAAACAGATATCCCATGGAGCCGGCACTACGTGTGGCTGTGACGTACCTTCAAATGATGGATTTTGGAAATTTAATTGAGCCTTTGCAACTGGCACAGTCACAAGGAATAAAGAAAAGAAAAAGATTAATCTTTTTATCACTTAATAAACTAAAATCTCCGAAAATTAAGAATTTTTATTCTAAGTAAATAGTATAAGAGACAATAATATTTTTGAACACCTTTAAGATGACTACACTTTAATCATACTTAACAGCGCATTCATCTATAATTAATTTGTATTAGTCGAAGAATATTTGTAATTATGCATTCAAAATCAGTGCATTGTAAATAATGAAAGAGTACACTTTCAGTTGGGGAAAGATATTTTATATTCAGGAAGATCTCTTGTGTCTCCAATTCGGAGATGATTACTTAGTTGAAGAGGATAATGTTGTGGAATTTCATGCAATATTTAACAAGGAAGCTGAAAACAAAAAATTGAAATTACTTATACTTACCGGTGAAAATACATCTGCAACCCGTGAAGCAAGAGAATACAGTCAACGAAGCACATTAAACTGTAAAGGAGAAGCAATAATTATAAATTCCCTTGCACAGCGTATTATTTCAAATTTTTACATCTCATTTAAGAACAAAGCTGATTATCCTATAAAGATGTTTAACAGTAAGGACGAAGCTATAAAATGGCTGAATAGCCTGTAATATCAGTTACTCCAGTTTCCTGTAATATACCAGTGAAATAAAAATGAAACCGTAATGCCTAGTAATCCTCCCGCAAGTACTTCGGTACGGGTGTGACCTAAAAGTTCTTTCAACTTTTGCTTATTGAGAGTATGTTCTTTTGAAAGCAATTCATTAATAATTTGATTCAATGCACGTGCCTGCAAACTTGCTGAGCGTCTAACTCCTGCTGCATCGTACATCACTACCGATGCAAGACAAATGCAAATTGCAAAAGTTGTAGAGTGCCATCCATCAATAATACCAACTGAAGTGGCAAGCGCTGTAACCGTTGCGCTGTGACTACTTGGCATACCACCTGTTGAAATAAGCATAGAAAAATCAAGCTTCTTCCTTTTATAAGCTATTGTAAACGGTTTAAGAAACTGCGCAAAAACATTGGCAAGTCCAAGCGCAAGAAGAACCTCGTAACCTGTATTGCTTATACTAAGAAGAAACTCTTTAAACATAAATCAATACACTATCAGTTTGGTTATTTCTTTAAAAGATTCATTGTCTGATGCCGTAACTGTATAAAAACCTGGTTCTAATAACAAAGTACTGATTAAATTTAGTCCCATAATATTTTTCTTCATTATCAGCTTTCCGCTTAAATCAGTTATGCTTATTGATACTGATTTGCGTGGCAGTAAATCTAAATGTATTTCATCACCTTGTTGAACAGGGTTTGGGAAAAGTAGAAATTTTAAATTTTCAGTGCTAGAATTGAGGCCTGTTAAACAATCCGCAACCGATACACTTTGCAAACTTGCATCGCTAACTGCAAGTAAATGATTTACTTCTCTCGCTTTTACTGAACCTGAACCTATAGTTTGCCAAACTACTGAAATTTGGTTTTGCTGTACATTAGGTGAAATAATTATTCCACCCTGAACTTCCCAACACCAATTTGAACCTGGGTTTTGTACAACTGAATAAACAATTGTATCACCCACACAAACATCAAAAGAACCTAAAATCACAGGTGCAGTTGGTTGTAAAAAAGGATAAAAAAAATCTTTTGTCTCTTGAAAAATAGTATCAAAATATGGTGTTTGTCCGCCAACAAAATTATTATTTACAACTGTTCCCCATACATTATGTCCTTGCCCTGCAAACGGATGAAACTGATTATAAAGCCCAATGTGATTAGCCCTTTCTGTAATCGGTTGTGATCCATAAACCTCAGGCATTAAAAACAATGCAGTAAATGGGAAGCCTGTTCCGAAAGGAACAATCGGATCTGCATCACCATGAAAAGAAATAAGCGGAGTATTATCATTCAACTCCATCCATGAAGTGTCAAGTAATGCGCCCCAGCAATTTAGCAATGCTTTTGCTTTGGTATTGTGACTATAACTATTACCTGAACAATGCAGACAACCAAGGTCGGGTGAGGGGCTTAGTCCACCTGATGCGTAAGTATCTTGAGGGCGATCGGTTTCCTGCATATAGGCTAAATTCATTGCAGAAAATGAACCTGCACTTACTCCCCCTGTGAAAATATAATTAGTATCAATACGGTATTGCTCTGCATATTCTTTCAAAAAACGAACAGCAGCGCTGTAGTCTTGTGCTGCCCGGTAAATTGCTCGCACAGCACTTGCCGGACTGGCAATGTTCATTCCTAATCTGTAGTCGATAGACACAGCTACATATCCAGTGTGAGTCATTGAATCGCAATAGGTTTGAGCATCCTCATCATCCTTTCCGCCAATAAGAAAACCACCGCCAAAAGCAAAAATAACCACCGGGCGCTTTGATAATGTATCATCTGCCGGTTCAAAAATATCCATAAAAAGATTTTGACTTATCGTTACATTTTCACTCACATACACCGCTGGAATAGCCTGTACATTCGCAAAAATTACATCTGACGTTTTTACTACATCAAAAATCGAGTCGCGGTATCGGTGATTTTCACAAGATTGAGAAAATGAATAATTCCGAATAATTAAAAAACAAAGAGAAACGAAAATATTCCGGTAATTCATTTCTCAAAAATATTCAAAATAAATTACTGTTTAGTTTCGAGATCAAACATCTCTTTGGTAATGCTTTCAGAACCTTTGAAATAATAGATACCGCCCCAGTTCCATTTCACCTTCTGATATTCTATCACTTTATAATTCCTGTTAACAACAAGTTTGGTAATCTGTTTGCCCTGCTCATAATAAGTTTCCTCCGTAACTCCCGGGGCATATTCACTTTCCACTGCACCTTCAACCTTTGCGGGTTGATACCCTTTTCCATTTGAAGCGATCTCCGCCTCAACCTTTGCACGTGCTTCAGCATAAATATCATCACGGCTCATTTCAGCCATTTGTTTTGCCATTTCCTTTGACTGTTCTTCAAACTTATTTTTAGAATTAAATTCTTCTTCTTTGCGTTTACGCTCCTGCAATTCAATCTGGCGAGCCTGTTCACGTGCTAATTCAGTTTCGGATGCCTTAGCTTTTGCAAGTTCTGCAGCCCTCGCTGCCTGAGCCTCATCTTCCATTCGTTTTTGCTCAGCAGCTAATCTGTCCTGCTCAGCTTTTTGTTTAGCAGCTTCTACTTTAGTAGCCTCTGCAGCCTTAAATGCTGCCTCTGCGGCTTCTCTATCTGCCTTGTCTTTTTCTGCTTTTACTTTAGCAGCCTCCTGTGCTCGCAGGTTTGCTTCTTCCTGTTCCAATCTTCTGGCTTCTGCATCAGCCTTAGCTTTTGCCTTTGCCTGTTCTTCTGCTTGCATTGCGGCTTGTTTAGCCTGTTCATCAGCAGCTTTGCGAGCTTCAGCCTCTGCAAGAGCTTTTGCCTTTGCTGCTTCTATTTTTGAATTTTCTTCTTCTTTACGCTTTGCTTCGGCTTCAGCTTTTGCTGCTTTTTCAGCTTCAGCTTTTGCTTTAGATGTTTCTTCTGCAAGTTTATTGGCTTCTATTTGAGCAATCTTTCGTGCTTCCAATTCTGCTTTCTGCCGAGCAATCTCTTCTGCTTCACGTCTATCCGATTCAGCCTGCGCAATAGAGTCTTGCTGTGCTTTTTGTTTTGCAAGCAATTCTGCTCTAATTCTTGCTTCTGCTTCTATGCGAATTCGTTCTTCTTCTTTTGCTGTTTCCTGCGCCAGTATGTCTTTTGCTTCTTTTTCTCTTTTTTCATTTTCTATTTTTTCTGCTACGGCTCTCTCTTCTGCTTGTTTTGCAGCTTCTTCTGCAATTTTCTTAGCACGCTCTTCTGCTTCCACACGTGCCTGCGCTTTTGCAGCTTCAATTGCTTCCTCACGTTTAGCTTTCAATTCAGCTTCCTGCTTTGCTTTTTGTTCAGCTGATGCTGCTTCTGCTTCTTCTTTCTGACGAGCTTCCTCTTCAGCTTTTGCCTTTGCTTCTGCTAAAATCTGAGCACGTTTTTCTGCTGCAATTTTTTCTGCTTCTGCACTTGCTTTGGCATCAGCTTCGGCTTTAGCTTTGGCTTCTGCAGCTAACTTGGCTGCTTCAATTTTGGCTTTTTCTTCTTCTGCTTTACGAGCCTCTTCGGCAGCTTTTGCCTTTGACTGCTCTTCTGCTTTTCTTGCTTCGGCTTCAGCCTTTGCTGCTACTTCAGCCTGTTTGCGAGCCTCTTCAGCTGCAATTGCTTTTGCTTTTTCCTCAGCCGCTAATCTTGCTTTTTCCTCTTCCAGAACACGTTTAGCTTCTTCTGCAGCTCGTTTTTCTTCCTCGGCCTTTGCTTTTAATTCTGCTTCTTCAGCTGCTTTCATAGCTTTTAACTGTTCTACCTTCCTTTGCTTTTCTGCTTCCTCAGCCGCTTTTGCCTGGGCAACTGCAAGCTTTTGAGCTTCTGCTTTCATTTTAGCTTCAGCTTCAGTGCGCAGTTTTTCTTCAGCTGCTAAACGATCAGCTTCTAATTTAGCTTGCTTTTCAGATTCTATCCTAGCTTTGTCTTCTGCCGCTTTCCTTTCTGCTTCTGCCTTCGCTTCTGCTTCAACCTTTTTCTTTAAGTCTTCCGCAGCTTTCTTCTGTGCTGCTTCATATTCTGCTTTTTTACGCTCAGCCTCTTTTTCAAGTTCAGCCATCTTCTTTTGTTGTTCAGCCATCATACGTTCGGCTTCTTTAACTTTTGCTTCAGATTCAGCCTTTGCTTTTGCTTCAGCCTCACGCTTTGCTTGAGCTTCCGCTGTTTTGCGCTCTGCTTCTAATTTTGCCTGTTGCGCAGCCTTTGCTTTCTCCTGTTCAGCGAGCGATTTTTCCATATTTATTTCCGCAGCTTTTTGCTCTGCTAATTGCTCAAATGCTTCTTCTTCTGCTTTTTGGAATTCCATTGTATAATCCAAATCATAATCAAAATCTTTAAACTTGGAATTGTAGTTAATCTTAGCAACCGGATTAACGAAAACTGCAGTATTCAAGCCCTCTACATTTTTAAAGAGTTCTACTACGAAATCAAAATTTTCATCCAACGTGTCGGTAGCAGGCATTGTTGTATTGAAGTAAATTTTCTTTGTAACATAACCTTCTTTTGCTACCTCAATAATATATTCGTTGTTTACATCCAGCTTAAAATTAAAGCGACCTACTGCTGCAGTTGTATTACTACCTATCGCTTTATCATTTTTAAAAAGAGTAATTTTTGCACCCTCTAGATTTTTCCCATTCTCTTTTGCAATACCGGAAACAGTAAGCACTCTGTCTTGTGAAAAAACGGCAAAGGAAAAAAGTAAAAAAATGCAGGGGAGCAGTGCTGTTTTCTTAGACCAGCTTGAAGCGTATATTTTCAGGTGCATAAGCAAATGTATCTCTTTTTTAGAATCAGGAATGTTTTACTCTTTTCAGCGCTGAATGTTACACGAAAAACAATAAGAGAATTAACAGTGTTTTAACCTTGTTAATCAACTAAGTCTGCGGTAATTTTTGCACTCAGTAAACAAAGTGGAATACCTGGCCCAGGATGTACGCTTCCTCCACAGAAATAAAGATTCTTAATTTTTGAACTGAAGTTGGGATGGCGCAAAAATGCCGAATACGGACTGTTTGATGCATTTCCAAACACAGCACCGAAAGCGCTGGAAGTTTCAGTTTCGATTCTTCTGGGGTCAAGTATTGATTCGCAACCTATCAGTGATTTAAGGTCGGTATTTAGAAATGTTTCAAGTTTTGCAAGTACATTTTTTTTGGTCTGGCGAACAAATCTGTCCCAATCCTGACCACTGTTATTGGGGACTGTCACCATAACAAACCAGTTTTCGCATCCTTCAGGTGCATCGGCTGCATTGGATTTTGAACTGATGTTTAAATAAATAGTAGGGTCAGCAAAAATGCGGTTCTTCTCAAATATGTAATTAAACTCTTCCTTATCGCTTCGACTGAAAAAAATATTATGTAATCCCAATTGAGGAAAGGCTTTCATAATACCCCAATAAAATACAATAACTGAACTTGACTTTGGCTGTCGCAGGGTTAATTTTGGTTTAGGAACATCGGGAATTAAATCCTGATACGTATTAAAAACATCCATATTGCTAACCACCACGTCAAACGAATAAGCTGTTTCAGCAGTGCGCACGCCCGTAGCTTTTCCATTTGATGTTATTATTCCTGTAACCATTGTGTTGAATTTAAATTCAACACCTTGCTCCTGAGCTAACTTAAATAAAGATGAAATAACAGCATACATCCCGCCTTCAGGAAAATATGCACCCATACCTATCTCAATAAAAGGAATAACATTTAGGGTTGCAGTAGCATGAAAAGGATTGGAGCCATTATAACTTGCATACCTATTAAAAAGTTGAACCACACGCGGGTCTTTGAAATGGCGGTGATTGGCATCATTCATAGTTTTAAATGCCTGAATTTTTCGAAAATTTACAATTCCATTAAGCGTTTCATAATTAAGATAATTGCCAGGCTTGTGAAGTGATCTTTCTAGAAAAACTTTGTGTGTTAACTTGTATTTAGTTTCGCAGGCAGCAAGATAATCCAGAACTGTTTCTTTTTTTTCTGAAGTTTTTGCCGCTATTTCTTCAGCAAATTTTTCTGCGCCATGTGGTGCACTTATAGTGGTTCCGTCTTCATAGAAATAATTAAAAACAGGATCGAGTTTTTTGTAATTAAAATAATCGCGAGGATTTTTTCCGCACAACTCAAATAACTCGTCAATCAGATGTGGCATGGTAAAAACCGAAGGTCCGGTATCAAATCGGTAACCAAGAATAGATTTCTCACCCATTTTACCGCCCGGTTCACTGCCTGCCTCAAAAACAGTAACATTAAATCCTTTAGCGGCAAGACGAATGGATGCAGCCAAGCCTGCAATTCCTGAACCTATAACTACTGCGGATTTACCTTTCATCAAAGGCAAAAATAAGAAATTCTACTTGCCTTGTGGCTTAGGCCTTCCTCGGTGCTGCGAATTTGAGTTGCCACCTTTTCTAAAATGAGGCTTACCGGCACCACTGCCTCCAAACTTCTTTTTAAAAGGCTTTTCACCGGTGATTATATACTCCGGTCCGCTGCTCATAGGCGCAGGCAAAGGAGTTTTATCAATTACGTTTTCAATCAGCTTTTCAATGTCCATGAATTTCTCAACATCATACTGATTAATGAAAGTAATGGCTTCTCCTTTCGTTTCGGCACGGGCGGTTCGCCCCACGCGGTGAACATAATCAGCTGCATCACCGGGAACATCATAATTAACCACCAGTTCAATATTCTCAACATCAATGCCTCGCGAAAGCACATCTGTAGCAACAAGCACCTTTGTTTTACGATTACGGAAATTACGCAAAACCTCTTCGCGTTCGTCCTGTTCAAGATCAGAAGAAATACCCATTACATCAGGGGTTACTTTTTTAATTTCTTTCACAATATCACGTATGCTGATTTTACGTGATGTAAAAACAATAACGCTTTGGTAAGCTTTATTTGCAAGAATAGTTTTTATCAGTTCTGGTTTTTGCGTGTCATAAACCAGATAAGCGCTTTGCGCTACACCAGCAGCAGGCTTGGCAATAGCAATATCAATGCGTTCAGGGTTATTTAAAATTTTTTCTGCCAGTTCTCTTATCTTGGGAGCCATGGTTGCAGAAAACATCAATGTTTGCCTTTTTTCAGGAAGCGCTTTTACAATCTTCATCAGGTCTTCATAAAAACCCATATCTAACATACGGTCTGCTTCATCCAAAATTAAATGCTGTACTTTATTGACTTTTACATAACCCATGTTCAGATGGCTGATTAATCTGCCCGGAGTAGCTATAATTACATCTGCACCTTCGGTCAACGCGCGCTTTTCCTGTTCCCACGAAATACCATCTCTGCCTCCATAAATAGGAATGGAATGAATGTTTAAGAAATAGGCAAATCCCTGCATTGCTTGATCGATTTGCAAAGCCAATTCACGCGTAGGCACAATAATAAGAGTATTTATATCACCCGTATGATTTTTAAAAATCTTATCAATTACAGGCAAGAGAAACGCGGCTGTTTTTCCTGTTCCTGTTTGCGCACAGCCAATCAAATCTTTGCCTTGCTGAATAATGGGAATAGCCATTTCCTGAATAGGCGTTGCTTTTTCAAAGCCCATGCTGTCAAGACCTTCGTTAAGCTGAGTACTGAAATTAAATGATGAAAAATCCATAGTTTTTTTGCGCTGTTGCAAAATATCCTGAACAGCGAACGTAATTTATTTCACTGCAGCAGCATTTATACCCATGGAAGAAAACCCTCCATCATGGTAAAGTGTTTGCATAGTTACCATGCGTGTATAATCCGAAAACAGCGAAACGCAATAATTAGCACAATCTTCGGCTTTTGCGTTTCCTAGTGGTGACATTTTATCGGCATAACCGAAAAAATCCTGAAAACCACTTACACCACTTCCTGCAGTTGTAAACGTTGGTGATTGGGAAACAGAATTTATTCGCACTTTTTTGTCTATGCCATAGTGATAACCAAAGCTACGGACAATTGATTCTAGCAATGCTTTTGCATCTGCCATATCACCGTAATCAGGAAATACGCGCTGTGCTGCAATGTAGGTAAGCGTAATAACAGACCCCCATTCATTTATAGCATCCATCTTTTTTGCACACTGCAAAACGCGATGCAACGACATAGCGCTTATATCAAGGGTTTTGTGAAAGAACTCATAACTTAAATCTGTGTAAGGTTTTCCTTTACGCACATTTGGCGACATACCTACAGAGTGTAAAACGAAATCAATTTTACCACCCAAAACTTCCATAGATTTAGTAAAAAGCGCTTCAATATCTGCATCTAATGTTACATCAGCAGGAATAACTTCGGCATTGCAGGCTTCGGCAAGTTTTTTAATAGTTCCCATACGTAAAGCCACAGGAGCATTAGTAAGTGTAAAAGTTGCACCTTCTGCTTTACATTTTTCAGCCACCTTCCAAGCAATAGAATTTTCATCTAAAGCCCCGAAGATGATTCCTTTTTTTCCTTGTAATAAGTTTTTTGTCATTTTATTTTGTTAGGAGTTACAATATTATCAATTCTTAACCAATAATTCCTTTGCATTTTTAATTGCAGCCTCAGTAGGTGTTCCCGAACTCAACATTTTTGCAATCTCTAAAATGCGCTCGTCCTTTGCTAATTTCTTTAAGCGCGTATAAGTTTTGCCTGCTTTTTCTTCTTTATAAATCTGCAAATGAAATTCACCTTTCCCAGCAATCTGTGGCAAATGTGTAATAACAATCACTTGCATATTTACTGACATACCTTTCATAATAGCTCCCATTTTTCCTGCAATTTCGCCTGAAACTCCTGTATCAATTTCATCGAAAACAATAGCAGGGAGATTTTTATGTTCCGCAAGAATAGATTTAAAGGATAACATCAATCGTGAAAGTTCGCCACCTGAAGCAACCTTATCCAACTCCTTTAGTGTTTCACCTTTATTTGCAGAAAACTCAAACAGAACATTATCCTTCCCATAATCATCAGGCTCTGGTTTTGCGGAAATTTTTATTTCAAGTTTGGCATTAGGAATACCAAGCTTAGCAAGCAACTCGCAAACTTTCTTCTCCAATTGCGGAGCATTTTTTTTTCGTTTATCTGAAAGTGTTGATGCGAGTTCATTTACTTTTTTCATGCTACCCTCCCATTCTCTTTTCAGTTCTGAAATTTTATCATCATAAGAAGAAATGTCTTTCAGTTTTCCTTCTAACTCGTTTCTCAGGTTCAATAATTCTTCAGTTTTTGTCAGTCTGTGCTTGCTTAACAGATGATTGATGACATTAATTCTGTCATTCAATTCTTCCATTTTCGCAGGATCAAAAACAGTATCGGCCTCTGCGATTTCCAGTTCAGCAGCTATATCTTTCAATTCTATCACAACGCTTTTAATACGCTCTGTAAGTGGTAAAAGTGTGTTATTGTATTTTGAACTCTGGCTAACTAAAACCTTAACTTGTTCTAAAGAAATTAGTATATTCTCATCTCCTGAAGAAAGGGCTAAAACAGCATTTGAAAGACTTTGTTTGATTTCTTCTGCATGAGTTAAAATCGACAACTCATTTTCAACACTTTCCTCCTCACCTATTATGAGTTTAGCCTCATCCAATTCATTGAACTGAAAACTAAAATAATCTTCATCACGTTTTGCCTGTTCCTGCTTTTGCAGCAAATCATCCAGTTCTTTTTTAAGCGAACGGAATTGAGTTAATTCAATTTTGAATTCAGTTATCAGCTTTTCATTTCCTGCCATTGCATCTAATAAATCAACACGAAATGAATGCTCCTTCAAGGTCAGCGCTTCGTGTTGCGAATGGATGTCAATTAATCTTGAAGTTAATTCTCTGAGTAAATTCAGATTTACAGGCGTGTCATTTACAAATGCTCTTGATTTTCCTTCAAAATTTATTTCTCTTCTTATAGTTGTCAGTTTTTCAAAATCCAGTTCGTTTTTACTAAAAAACTTTTCAAGCTTGTAAGGTGAAACATCAAACACCGCTTCTACAATTGACTTCTTTGATTTATCCTGCAACACACCTGCATCTGCACGTTGTCCGAGAACCATTGATAACGCATCAACAACAATAGATTTTCCGGCACCTGTTTCGCCTGTAAGAATAGTCAGGCTTTCGCCAAAGTCTACATCCAACCTGTCTATAAGTGCATAGTTGCTTATGGAGAGATGTTTCAGCATAAATTTCTTTAAAATTACTGACTGTTTGTTGTCAGAATTTTCTTGTATTTAGCAATATTGCCCGGATCTGTTTCAGATAGTATGGCAACTACTTTTGCCTTTACATCGGGAAAAGCACTCGTGTAAATATTTACCAACTCATCAGATTTGGCATTAAACCAAAGCCGAAGCAGATAAGCATTCTGCTGGTCCGTTCTTACTTTCTTTATATTTTCAAGGCACTCAGTTATTGCCTGTCTTCCGGTTTCCATATCAGCAGTCATTACATCCATTCCCAGACGATGATATTTATAATAAGATTCGCGCATTAATTTAAAACGCGGGTTAAGAAAATTCTCAATAAACCAGTAACGATTGCTGGTGCTTTCAAACTGTTTCCATCCTTTTTCAACTGCTCCTTGGGCATTGTTTACTATCGCCATTGCTTTTTGAAAATAAATCTCACCACCATTTGGTGAAAAAGATTCATAGTCTACTGCAATAATCATGTAAGCATAAAATGCCAGTACAGAAGTTAAATTCGAGAGCATTGTTGCCTCAGAAAATTGAAGCGGCTGGAACTCTATATATTTGAATTGAAAATCCTGATCGTTGGTATTAAGAATAGTAGAATTGTAAGAAGTTTTATAAACAGGCCTGCGGCTCTGAACCTGAATTGTAGCCTTAAACTCATCAGCAGAAACACGCTCGGTGATATTGATGAACATACTACACTCAATGCGCTCGGTCAATTGATATTGATCGTTGGTCCATTTAGTAGTATTTATAAACTCGAAAATGGCTTTTTGTAGTGTTTCATAAATTCTGCGGTCGCTTTGCTGCACCTGCTGCGAAACAACCTGCACCTGACAATTTAGTTCCTGTGCAGATGCAGAAAAGAAAGCAACAAAAAATAATATTGTAAGTAGCTTACGCATGTTTTGTTTTTTTAATCAGATGAGCAATGATATCCTGTGCAACTTCATCTTTACTTTTCAACTCAAAATTACTTATTTTATTGTTGCTGTCAACGATTGAAATTTTGTTAGTGTTGTGCCTAAAGCCAGCATTTTTATCTTTCAGTGAATTAAGTACAACAAAATCAAGATTTTTGTTTTTTAATTTCTTTTTCGCGTTTTCAACTTCATTGTTGGTTTCAAGAGCAAAACCAACCAAAAGTTGATTTTTTGTTTTCAATTTTCCCAGTGCTGCAAGTGTATCGGGTGTTGGCTCTAATTGTATGGTAAGCTCCGCTTCTTGCTTTTTTATTTTAGTCACCGAAACTTTTGATGGGCGATAATCTGCCACAGCAGCACTCATAATTGCAATATCATGGGTTTTGAAAAGTCTGGTGCACGTATTATACATTTCCTGAGCCGATTCGATATACAATACCTTAATGTCAGGATTAGTGGGTTCAACTGAACCCGGCCCTAAAACTATAGTAACCTTTGCTCCTGCCTTTGCTGCCTCTTCAGCCAATGCAACACCCATTTTACCTGAAGAATGATTGCCGATGAAGCGCACAGGGTCTATTGCTTCGTAGGTTGGACCAGCACTAATGAGTACTTTTTTCCCTAAGAGTTTTTTTTTACTGTCGAAGAAATGTTCAACGAATTTCATAATCTCTTCCGGCTCTGCTAATCTACCTTCACCTTTCAAGCCACTTGCAAGTTCACCTGTTGCGGGAGGAATAAGAATATTGCCAAATGCTTTCAACATCTGAATATTATTTTGAGTTGCCGGATGTTTCAACATGTCCAAATCCATAGCAGGTGCAAACATTACCGGACAACGAGCTGAAAGATAAACCGCTAACAAAAGATTATCGCACATACCGTTTGCCATTTTTGCAATGGTGTTGGCAGTAGCGGGGGCAATAAGAATTAAATCTGCTTTTAAACCAAGCTCCACATGATTATTCCACTCACCATTCTGGCCCGAAGTAAACTCACTGTAAACAGGTTTTTTAGAAAGTGTTGAAAGTGTTAAAGGAGTAATAAACTCTTTAGCTCCGGGTGTCATTATTACCTGAACTTCTGCACCAGCTTTTACAAGCAAACGTGTTAGAAATGCAGCCTTGTAAGCAGCAATTCCGGAGCAAACACCAAGCAATATTTTTTTTCCTTTTAACATTTAGTAAAAATGCAAATTGCGGATTTTAAATTACGAATTGGCATGCAATCCGAAATCTAAAATCCGCAATCCAAAATAGTCTAATTACTTAGCTGCTTCTTCTTTTGCCGGATTACGGTAATAAACCTCACCATCCAGAAATTCCTGAATTGCTACCAGATGTGGTTTTGGCATACGCTCGTAGTGTTTTGAAATTTCAATCTGCTCGCGGTTTTCAAAAATTTCTTCCAGGTTGTCGGTATGGCTTGCAAATTCGGCAAGTTTTCCGTTCAACTCTTCTTTCAACTCAGCGCTTAACTGGTTAGCACGTTTTGCAATGATGGCAACGCTTTCATACACGTTGTTTGTTTCTTTGTCAAACTGTGTAATGTTGCGAGTAATGGTTGAAGAGGATGTTTTTGATTTTTTAGCTTCCATTGTTGTTTATATTGATTGTGAATTAGTTTTTTTTTTTAGTTGTTTAAGCGTGGTTGAATAAATATCTTCTGCTTCTTTCAGATACTGACTTTGAGGGTAGGCATCAATAAATTTTATATAGGCTTCTGAAGTGTTTTTAAGGCGTTCTTCTTTTTTGCTTTCTATACTATTCATAGCAAGCAAATAATTTGCCTTAACAATCATAAAATTTAATTCTTCACGCTTGGCAATATCCGGAAAATCTTTCAATGTATTTTTAAAACCTACAATGGCTGCGCGGTAATCCTCGGTTCTGAAATAGAGCATGGCAGCTTTATAGCTTTTCTCTTCCAGTTTGCCGCGAAGATCATCAATAAGAATATTGCAACGGTCAAGACTATCGCTTTGTGGATATTTATTGATAAATAACTGTAGCTCATCAATAGCTTTAAAAGTATTGGTTGGATCAAGACTGGCTTCAGGCGAATCAAGATAATAACAGTAAGCATTCATAAAACAACATTCCTGAGCACGTGCACTGTTAGGAAATGTTTTTGCAAAGTTATTGAAGTGGTAACTTGCCAGAATGTAATCACCCATGTGGTAATTGGTGTAGGCATAGTAGTAGTAAATGTCTTCTGCTTTACCTGTGCCTTTGTAAAGTGTTAGCAACTCCTCAAATAAAGGAAAGGCTTTGCTATATTCTTTTTTCTGGTAATACTCAACGGCCATGCGGTATTTAAGGTCAAAATCGGTACTCTTAAGCAACTTGTTGTATTTGCACGAAAATGCAAACGAAACCAGCAGCATAAATACAAGAATTTTAGAGCCGTTTTTTAACATGGGGCGCAAAGATACAATTAATTATGAGTAAGAAGGTGAGAAAGTTAGGAGCCTATTTCAACCCCTTTTCAATCTGTGCAATTACTTCTTCATAAGGTTTGAGGTCTTCTCCTCCTGCTTTTGCCAGCTCAAGAGCCTTTTTTTCAGCAGCTAAAGCCTGCTCGGCTTTACCGTTTTTAAAGAGCAGATTGGCATAGGTATCAAGGTTAAAGGGTTGAGCATCCAGTTCTGTTGACTTTTTTGCCCATAGCTCAACCTCTGCTAATTTTTTAGGGTCTTCTAGTTTTTCAAATGCTGTCCAGCTTACGTTATTAAGAAAACTTGCATCTTTTGCATTATAATTTTCGGCCAGTACTTTTGCATTGCGAAACCAGGTATTCCAGTCGGCTTTAGATTTTGCCATGCTCATGTTCAGGTTAGCCAATAGCTCATCAGCGCGGTTTATTCCCGATTCTTTTATTTCCAGTTCAAAAGCCATTAGTTTTTCGGCAGCTTCTTCTTTTGAGCGGATAAGCATAGTGCCATGCTGTAAGTAAGTATCATAAATCTTCTGATTTACACTGTCTACAGTGTACTTCTCTTCAAAAGCTTTGCGGTTTTTAACCAAATAAACAAATGGTGCTGAATTAACATCCGCAATATGGTGATACAACAAGTTCCAGTTGCCCGGCAGCAGAATATCTTCCTCTTTTATAGAAGCAAAATAATCGGTAGCAACCGATGTAGTAGGCAGGCAGGTTTGCGACATTATATCTAAGTAAGCTGTTAAGAATTCAGGTTTACGATTACCTGCATCGTATTTATTCTGGTAAGCCGAGAAAGCTTTTTCAGGAGTGTAAGCCGTTTTGCCCAGGTCAATAAAAGCCGCAGCTTCCATAGAACCCGCAGCGCGGTGAACTAATTTGCCGTCACCATCAATATACACCAGATTAGGGTAGCACGAAACCTTGTATTCTTTTGCAATATCAAGCCCTTCTCCTTTTTCCATGTCAATTTTAGCATTGATGAAGTTGGCGTTATAATAATCAGCAACCGTTTTGTCGGTAAAAATATTTTTAGACATCCATTTGCAGGGACCGCACCAAGTGGTAAAAGCATCCATGAAAATGAGTTTGTTTTCTTTTTTTGCCTTGGCTTTTATTTCTGCCCATGTTCCGGTTTCAAAAACTATTTCCTGTGCAAAGGCATTAGAAATAAGAAAGGATGCGAGAATTATTGCAAATAATTTGTTCATGTTTTTTTGATTTAGGATTGCGAAGGTAATTATTTATCGATTTTCAACTGAAACCTGCTTAATATCTGCCATTGCCGGTAATCATGTTTCAGCAAATAAGCTGCATTTGCGTTAAATGTTCCTTTAAATGGTTTGTCTTTATAAACTGCCCATGCCTTTCTGAAATTATCAGCCATAAGGTCTCGGTAGGCCAGCGTAACATGTGGATGAAAAGAATATAGCGTTTCGCGCGGAGTGAATTTTAGTTCTGTTTGCAGAAAATACATCAGCGCCTTATGCAAATGAAACAGTTGCTCGTTCTTAATTACATCGGCAAAAATTACTTTGTTAGTTGAGTTGTCAAAACAGTTGAAACCGCTAATCTCAATATCAAAGGCAGCATACTTTTCAAAGAACTCCTGCAATCGCAAATGCATCTCTACTTCAGAATTAGGGTTGCGCTTAAAAGGACTTTGCAGCGTAATGTGAGGCATTGTTTTTAAAGCAGCAGATGAACCATAATTCCTTGCAAAATCATATTTCAGTTCTGTCAAACGTTCAGCAAGTTGCTTATGCGGTAATAAGGCAATAAAATAAAGTGATTGTATTAATGACATTACTTAGTTTGCTTATAAACCCACCAGATAAATAAAAACTGAAATGGCAATCGGATATAAGCAACAACCGGACTAACATCAATTGATTTTCCAGCCTCCATAGCCATGTAAATGTTGGCGGGATAAACAGCAATCAGTAAAATAATCAATCCCCATGCAGCTATAATTTTTGTCTTTGGAATAAGCATCATAATTCCAAGAATTATTTCAGCAATACCGCTTAAACTATTAAGCAATTCATGGGCAGGAAGCACAGGTGGCATCATGCGCATATAAAAGTCAGGGTTAAAGAAATGATTGGCACCTGCAAGAATAAATGCAACTCCAATAATGTAAGCACTGATATTTTTCATGTGCTAAAGATAGATATTGCAATTCAATGAAAACGAAAAGCTAAGTTTGCAGCATTAATTTTCAACAAATGAAAAACGTTTTTTTTACACTCCTGCTTTCTAATCTACTTACCTTTTCATTATTTGCTCAAACACCAGACTTCTCGGTCTTCCTCATTGGTGATGCAGGAAACGATACCATTACCAACATAACAATGACCTTATTGCAAAAAGATGCATTAACAAAACCCAACAGTGCCATTCTTTTTCTTGGAGACAATATTTACCCCCAAGGGTTGGAAACGCTCAGCAAATCAGAAAAGAAACGTAGGCTTTCGACCAAGAGATTACTGTCTCAGGTTGAACCTTTAAAAACCTATAAAGGGCAAGTGTATTTTGTTCCCGGAAACCACGACTGGAAACAGGGTAAATGGCAGGGGTTAAAATATATTAAAGAAGAGGCACGTTATGTTGAAGAGTATTTTAAAACCACAGAAGTTTCTAACCGCAACGAGCACACTTTTATTCCGCAAAATGGTTTGCCAGGTCCTTATTCGGTAATGATTACAGAAAAAATTCGGCTTATTGCAATTGACACACAATGGTGGCTGCAAAGTCAGTTTTTTCACAAAACACAAAAGGTTGACGGGATGAACCGAAAAGAAACAACCGAAAAATTTTACCGGGAATTAGACAGTCTGTTGAACGCTGCAAAAAACAATAACGAGAAAGTTATTGTTGCTGCTCATCATCCCATGTTTACCAATGGTCATCATTCAAATCGGTTAGAGCCATTACGTTCATTAGTAAATTTTATGCCATTGCAATTTTTCGGATTAATCGGATTAAACCGAATGCTGGTTCAGGATATGCCGCAGCCGAGATATCATAAAATGCGCACGAAACTGCTGAACACTTTCAATAAGTACGAGCATCTGATTGTAGTTGCCGGACATGAACATACGTTGCAATATTTTGAAGACGGAACTAACAATCACATTGTAAGCGGCTCAGGAAGTAAGCGCACTCATCTCAACAAAAACCGTTACAAAGCAGTTTTTATGAACGATATGGAAAACGGATTTTTTCGTGTTGATTTCTACAATGATGGAAGTGTTAAGGCAAATATTTTCGGTTCAACAACAGGCGGTTTGCTTCATGAACTCAAACTGAAATAATTTTCTTACAGTTAATAATTGTTCATTCCTGTTGAAATATTTCTATCGAAATACTTGACTTTGAAGTATTTTTCGTAACTTTCAGCACCCTAATTATATGCCCATGAAAATTTTTACAAAACTTTCAGCAGCCTTATTCTTACTAATAGCCACGCTCAGCGCGGCTTTAGCTAATCCCACTATTCTTGAAAAAGGAGACATTTTTGTATTGGCAGTAAATGCCGACAACGGTCTTGTTTCTGGAATTGCTGGAGAAGATGAGCTTAGTTTCGTTTGTTTTAAAGACATTACCAACGGAACTGTTTTTGAAATTACTGACAACGGCTGGGAACGCCAGAACGCTCATCAATGGGGCGACAATGAAGGAACTATTCGTATTACCCGCACAGGAGCTGATATTCCTACAGGAACCGTTATTACTTTTCGCTTTGCTTTCGGAAATTATTCGGCTGTTTATCCTGATAATTCATGGCAATTTACTGACTTAAATGGTGGAAATGCTTTTGATATCAACAACGGTGGCGACCAGATTTTCTTCTTACAGGGCGGTGCATGGACTAACTCTTCAGGCATGAATAATGCAAGCTACAACAATGGAAAAGTAATTCACTCTTTCAGCACCGCATCGGGCTGGCTGGCTGATGGCTCTTCAAACCAATCTAACCTCTATCCGGGAACAGATTGTTTTAGCTTTTCGGGGGCTGCATCTGACTTCTTGAAATATACAGGCTCACTTTCAGCGGCTACACAAAAAGAATGGATTGAACGCGTAAATAACAGTTTAAATTGGGAAGCATTTTCCGGAAGCACTGAGTTTGCAACATCGGGAAATAACTATTCTTCAGGATTAACTATTTCTCAAACTCCCGGCACTATTGTTTCAGGAAAATGGACAGGGAGCAGAAGCCGTGATTGGTTTGATTGTGCTAATTGGGACGACCTTTCTGTTCCAACTCAAAATACTGATGTCTTTATCAATTCAAACGTTTTAAATGCTGTTGAAATTTCTTCGGGAACAGCAATGTGCGGCAACATAGAAATTGATGGAGGAATACTGATTATGAGAGAAACTGCTGCTCTTAATATTTCAGGAAATCTGAGCATTTCAAGTAATGGTTCATTCAGTATGGAAGCAAATCAACTAAGTCTTTCAGGGAATTTATTAAATTATTCTGCTTCTAATTTCAATACAGGGAACTCAACTATTCATATCAACGGACCGGATCATGTAATTGGCGGAGGAAATGAAACAGAGTTTTACAATCTGGTTTTAAATGGCGGAAAAACATCGTTGTATAACAACATAAAAATACTGAACAATTTGCACATTCAAAATGCAAGCTTGTCATTGAATACAATGACATTGTTTATTGAAAATCCAATTAATAATGCAATTACAACAGCACAGAACGGACGTATTATCAGCGAAACGTTTCCAGGTTCTTATGGTGTTGTAGATTGGAACATCGGACACCGCACAGGTAGTTATGTTCTGCCATTCGGAACAAACGAAACCGTTTCTGCTGATATGACTTTTAAATACAATATCAACACTTTGGGAACTGGAGGAATGATGGGGCGAGTTCAGTTTATCACCTACCCTACCAATGCACAAAACTATCCACTTCCAGACGGTGTAAATCAACTGACTAATGCTGCAGGTAAAGAAGTTTATCACCGTGCTGTTGACCGTTTCTGGGTAATTGAAAACAATATTGAAAACATAGCTTTCAGCACATACCCTCAGATTGAATATGTTTTTAAATACAACGATGCAGATTTAACAAGCGTTGAAAATCATATTGAAAAAGAGCGGCTGATTGTAAGGGCTTATAATCAAGATACACATCAATGGACTGACTGGCTGGCAAGTCCTGCATTTTCGCAACCAACATCAAATACTATTTCTGTAGTACTTGGAACTATTGATGACTATAACGGTGTATGGACTTTGATGGATGACAGCAATCCTCTACCTATTGAGTTGCTCGCTTTTGGTGCAACTTGCCAGAACGACAGAACTGAAATTCAATGGACAACTGCTTCGGAAACGAATAATAACTTTTTCACCATTGAACGCAGTACTGATGCAAGTTCATTTGAAGTACTAAAAACTATTCCCGGTTCAATCAACAGCAATTACATTATCAGTTATAACACAACAGATGACAAACCATTGGCCGGTACTTCATACTACCGTCTGAAACAAACGGATTATGATGGATCATCAAAATATTCAAACATCATCTCTGTTAGCTGTGGTGAGGCTGATGATGAATTGACTATTTCGTTTGCAACAACTGATGAGCAGGGCACTATCAATCTGAATGTAAACGCTCCGCATAGTGGCAATTATACCATTACTGTTATCGATGCAGTTGGCAAAACGCTTATTAATAAAGGAATCAACTTCGAAAAAGGAACTAATGTATTTTCACTTAATACCTCTGCAGCAGCGGGAATTTACTTTATCAGTATTGGCAATGAGTTTAATACTGTGACAAGAAAGGTGCTGGTGAAATAACTAAAAGATGTACGCATTTAAATAAAACAGCCCCGATATATATCGGGGCTGTTTTATTTTTTCTTATAAACTTTAGCCCAGAATCTTTCATTTTCAAATTTCTTGATCTCACTAAATTTTGAAGATTTAGGAATACTATCATAAAAATCATCAACCTGGAAGTTTGTGATAATTGCATATTCAGTGCTGTCAGTCAAATCATCTGAAACCATTGTGAATTTTTTGTCACTTTTTAAAAGACCGGAATATGGACTTGTCATTTCAAACACATTAAGGAAGGTAGCATGAATGTTTTTATCATATAAATTATTGTCTTCCATAAAACCTATTACACTTTTTTGAAGAGCAATTACATTAATATAAGAAAGGTCGTTATCGCCAGAACGTTTTATGTCTGCTGATTTATAAGCACTAAAAAATATTGCCGAAACCGATATTATAATAAACAACCATTTTTCTTGCGAAAATGAGATGAATGCGAAATAAATGATAGTTAATGTATATAACGGAATCAAACATAACAGATACCTGTTTGAAAGAAAATTTACTGAAGAAAACAGCATAAATAAGATAAAGAAAAGAAAGAAAACACAAATTGATTTTTCAGCAATAGAAAATTTTTCTGAATATTTTTTCACACAAATAAAATAGAAGAGAAGAATAATTATTAAAACGCATAGACTTAGCGTCAAAGCAGGTGGAAGTTTCCATGCTCCAAAAAATATTTTCACACATGACAACATTGAAAATGAAAGAAATACTCTCCATTTAAATGAAATGGGCTTATAGAAAAGAAGAAAAATAATTACAAAGCCAATAGTTAATACTCGTCTACCTTGTTCTTCAAAAATGAAATTGTAAATTATCCTGAAATTTCTAAGAAAACTTTGATAGGAGAAATCAATCATGCCAATATGTTCTGGATAGAAGAACCAGCCAAATTTTTTCCATTGTACAATAAAGTATATAGAAGATAACAGAACAGGAAGAGAAAGAATAGATAGATCTTTAAATAATTCAAGCCAATTAATCTTGTCTTTCTTAATCAAGATAACATCAATAATAAGCCAAAGTGAAAGTGACGCAATGAGAATAACGCCTGGTTCCTTTGTTAAAATTAGTGCTGAACCAGAAATTACATATCCCAACTTTCTTCCTTTTAAGAAATAATAAATGGTAAGGATTACAAAAAGCGAAAGCAATATCTCAGGAAGCAAAAATGATGCTTGTGCTAAAAAAACTGATTGAACAGAGAGTAAGACTGTTGCAGTAATTGCTACATCTTTATTGAAAATATTTTTACCAAAATAATAGACTGCTAGAAGAAGAAAAACAGAGACAATAAGTGCAAATGAATGCAAAGAGGAATTGCTTTCTCCAAATATCTTTAACCAGCTTGCTGCAAGAAAATGAAATAATAATGGATGACCACGGGTAAAATTTACCGGAATTGAATCGGGCATGAGACTTGGCATCCCTTCACCCATTAACTTGACTGCTGGCGCATAAACCCAGGCTTCGTCCCAGAAAAATGGCAAACTTAAATGAGGAATTTTAAAGATTACAACCGCTATTATGCACAATAAAAGTATCGCAGAATGTGCATGCTTTTCAAACAGTGTGCTATTAATCATTGAGGGATTATTGAACAATCAGCTTTCCATTTCCGAGCAAGATGTTGTCTCTGGAAAAAACAGACATAAAATAAATTCCGTCTGATAAATTCCTAAATGAGATATCAATGCGATTATTGCTTATTGTTTCATTGAAATTTATTTCACGACCAGTAGCATCAAATATAGCAAGACTGATTTCTGATACATTAATTTCCTGAGGAAAATAGATACTTGTATTTTCAGAAAATGGATTTGGATAAACATTTAGATGATTTGCAGATGATAGAGGATTTTCTTCAACACCAAGAGTAAAATCGTCATAAATAATAATATTTTGGATCGGGCTTACTATAGTATCACTAATAATAATCATTCCATCGGATAAGCCTGAACTCCAAAGAGGCGATTCTGTAAAACCCACAAGATAAAATGTATTATTTGAAGAATAAATACCTGAATATACTACTTCATCTCTTGCTGAACCATAAGAAGCAGATG
>CANJWH010000039.1 GCA_947478465.1 Bacteroidota bacterium | reverse complement strand
TGCCAAGTTACATATTTTGAAAGATTGGAAGCAGATTTAGGATTTCAATACATTTGAGCAGAAAATATGCTCTGTTTCCCCAACGCCAAAATAAATATAGGTCTCAACATCGTTGAAAAGCGCGGTGATGGCTTTCATAATATTGAAAGTATCTTTTATCCGGTGAAATTATGTGATGTGTTAGAAGCTGTTATTGATGAAAATTCAGAAGCAGGAAAAGCCAGTTTCACTTCTTCAGGCATTGAAATTCCCGGAAATGCAGCTGACAATCTTTGTGTAAAAGCTTATCAGCTTATCAGTAAGGATTATCCTATGCCTGCTATTAAAATTCACTTGCATAAGATAATACCTATTGGTGCAGGATTAGGCGGTGGTTCTGCTGATGCAGCTTTTTTTATCAATCTGTTGAATGAACTTTTTGAACTCAATCTTGCATGGGGAGAGAAACATCATTATGCCCGACAATTAGGAAGTGATTGTCCTTTCTTTATTGCCAACAAACCTGCTTTTGCTTTTGAGCGCGGTGATAAACTGGATTTTCTGGAAGTGAATTTAAAAGGTTATCACTTAGCACTTGTTCATCCCGGAGTTCATGTTTCTACGCCATTAGCATATTCAATGGTTAAGCCTTCAAAACCTGAAACTTCATTAAAAGAATTAATACAATTTCCGGTTGAAGATTGGAAAGGAAAAATCATCAATGATTTTGAAAAGCCAGTAATGGAAAAGTTTCCTGAAATATCAAGTATAAAGGATGAATTTTATAAAGCAGGAGCAACTTATGCATCTATGAGTGGAAGTGGTTCTGCGGTGTTCGGAATTTTCAAAAACAAAACAGAGTTACCGAAATTCGAGGCAAACTATTTTGTGTGGCTGGAAGAACTTTAGGAAGATATTTTACTGTTTACAATCTTTAAAATTTCTGCTTCCTGTGATTGAGTTTTGTTCTCTATCTCCTGTCCTTTTGCAAGAATATCTTTTACAAAGTCTTTGTCATCCAACCCCGATGCATTAATTTTCACATTCAGGAAAGCGCCCATTACTGCTGAGCGTGCGCATAATGCGCCAACTCCTGCATCTGAAACAGAATTAGGATTTCCGGTTTCTGCCATTGCCTTAATAATTTCAAGTGAAGAGTAGGAAAGTTGCATCACTCTGAACGGAACTTCAGTTGCGTATTTTGTAGCACTCTGAATGGCTTGTGTACGCGCTTTCTTTTCTTCGTCTGTTGCTTTTGGCAAACCAAATGCAGCCATAATTTTATTGAATGCATTGGTGTCTTCATCCACCAGTTTTAATAACTCGTCTTTTATCTTTTGTCCTTTCTCAGCCCAATCCGAAAACTCTTTCCAACGCTCATCCCAACCTTGTTTGTGCGAGGAGAGATTGGCAACCATAGTACCCAATGAAATACCTAATGCACCAATATATGCAGAGATGCTGCCACCACCCGGTGCAGGACTTTCACTTGCTGTTTCATCTGCAAAGTCCACAAGGTTCATTCTGATGAGTTTAGCTTTTGACGGGTCTTTCAGCAAATATTCTATCACACGTTCTTCGGGCTTGAAAGGAGCAAGTTCATCTAATCCTAATGACTTTACTGCAATTTTTATCAGTTCTTTTTCAGAAACACCTGTTGAACGTTTCTGTTTTTTTAGAAAATATTTCCCGGCATCTAATAAAGAATTCAGAGGAATTAATCCAACCAGTTCAGAACCTGTTGCACGCATACCACGCTCTGTTGCTTTCTTGCTCACTTCATCAAAAGCAATATGCACAGGTGTTACATTGATATTGGTAAGATTAATGGATATCTGTGCTACACCATATTCTTCAATATACCAACCGATAGCTTTAACACTTTTCAGTGTGCCGGGAATGGTAACAGGATTACCATTTGCATCTTTTACAATTTTGCCTTTCTCGTCTTTCTTTGTTCTACCCGCTTCGCGCACATCAAACGCAACAGCATTTGCTCTGCGTGTTGAAGTGGTGTTAAGATTCACATTGTAAGCAACAAGAAAATCACGGGCACCAATTACAGTCGCACCACGCTTTGCATCAAATTCAGATGGACCAAAATCGGGCTTCCATTCTGCCAGTTTAATCTTTTTAAAAAAGCCTTCATACTCACCTGCACGAATAACAGAAAGGTTATTACGTGCAGTGTTCTTCTGTGCGCTTTCATACAGGTAAACAGGAATATTTAATTCTTCACCAACTCGCTTTGCCAGTTGCTGAGCATACTTAGCGGCCTCTTCCATTGTAATTCCTGCAATAGGAATAAACGGACAAACATCAGTTGCTCCCATCCGCGGATGCTCGCCTTTATGCTTGCTCATATCAATCAGTTCACCTGCTTTTTTGATAGCATTGAAAGCTGCTTCCACACACACTTCGGGACTTCCGACAAATGTTACAACAGTTCTGTTTGTTGCCTTTCCCGGATCAACATTCAGCAGTTTTACACCTTCTGTCTTTTCAATCTCATCTGTGATTTGTTTGATGATTGATAAATCATTTCCTTCCGAAAAATTTGGTACACACTCAATTAATTGACTCATAATTTTATTTTTTTACCACTAAATGCACAAGCTCACTTAGTTTTTTCTTAGTGTTCTGAGTGAACTTAGTGGTGAATAATATTTCCGTTAATGATTATTGTTTCAATGTTATTGTTTGCAAATGAATAAGGTAAAAACGAATAGGAAGAAATCTCTTTCGTGATAAAAATATTCGCTTGTTTGCCTATGGCAATGCTGCCATGCGTTTGACTTAATCCCATTGCATACGCTGAATTAATTGTAGCTGCATTAATAGCTTCTTCCGGTGTCATTTTATACTCAATGCAAGCTAATGAAACCATGAAATTCATATTACCACTGGGAGAACTTCCCGGATTGTAATCACTTGCAATAGCAACAGGTAAGCCTGCATCCATCATTTTGCGAGCAGGTGGAAATGGTTCCTGCAAAAAGAACTGAGCGCCCGGTAAAATCGTTGGCATTGTTTCTGAGTTTTTCAGAGCAACAATATCTTCATCATTTACATATTCAAGATGGTCAACACTGATGGCACCAACAGTTACTCCTGCTTTTACTCCGCCTGAGTTACTCAATTGCTCTGCATGAACTTTTGGAGTTAAGCCAAACCCTTTGGCAGCAGTGAGAATTTTGATTGTTTCTTCTGCTGTGTAGTATCCGTTTTCGCAAAAGATATCGCAGTATTCTGCTAAATTTTCTTCGGCAATTTGCGGAAGCATTTCATTAATGATTAAAGAAATGTAATCTTCTTTCTTGTCTTTGTATTCAGCCGGCACAGCATGTGCGCCAAGGAACGTAGCTTTAATTGAAAGCGGTGAAAGTGTTTTCAGTTTCTTTATCACCCGCAGCATTTTCAGTTCTGCTTCTAATGAAAGTCCATAGCCGCTTTTTATTTCAATTGCTCCTGTACCCTGAAGCATCACTTCATGCAATCGTTTCAATGCACTTTCCACTAATTCATCTTCGCTTGCTTCGCGTAGTTTTTTTGCTGAGTTTAATATTCCTCCACCGCGCTGCGCTATTTGCTGATAGGTAAGTCCGTTTATTCTATCAACAAATTCCTGTTCGCGGCTTGCTGCAAAAACAATATGTGTATGCGAATCACACCAACAGGGAAATACAAGTTTATCAGTTGCATCAATTATCTGCAAGCCACTCCAATCGGTAATTCCCGGAAAATCATCCATTTTTCCGAAATCAACAATCTTATCTTCTTCAATGGCAAGCCAGGCATCTTCAATACAAGGAAGGATTTTCATGTCAGAGCCCGAGACTTTCAGCCTTGGCTTTTCTTCCACTTGCACTAGGTTTTTTATATTCTTGATTAGCAGTTTCATGTGCTAATAATTTGTTTTTTTTATTGGGCACATGGAATACGCTATGACACTTTTTGTACTCATTGATACTGTATTACTTAGCTATTTCATCACGTTTCAAAGATGCAAAAATTTGTTAGTCCAATACATTTAGCTTTCCTTTGTCGAAACGAAAAACCTAAAAAAATGAAGAAACTATTAGTAATACTTGCAGTTCTTACTGCTAACACTCTTTTTGCAACCCCTCCGAAAGAAGGAAAACTTACCGTTTCATGGGTATTCTGCAACATTGTAGAAGGCTATGATCATGATTCAAAATGTATAATTTTTATTGATGGTGAACAAGTTGGAGAATCATCTGTTGCTAAGGAGAGTCAGAAAAATTCAATTACCATAACTACTACTCCAGGATCACATAATGTTAAAGTTATGAACTATGCACTGTACGAAGGAGAATGGGAAGAGCATACTGTTGCTAATGAATACAGTATTGACGCCTCGTATGATAACAGCATGACCATCAAACCAAAGTCTATGCTTTCTTTGCTTTTTGATATAGACTCAGGAACAAGTGCTACTACTAAAAAATTAAAACCTTGCCCTAAAAAGAAGTAGTAATCAGTTAAGCGGAATAACAATGTTAAGCCCTGTGGTATTGCGAGATACTACGGGGCTTATTTGTATCCCCCAATTGTTGTGACTGTAGATCAATTTACCGATTGCATAACCGACAACTGCTCCCACAAAAACATCAGAAGCCCAATGCTTATTATCATGGATGCGCGATAAAGATGCTAATCCTGCTATAGTATAAATCAAAGGCGGAATTAGTTTCTTGTCTTTGTATTCGCAGGCAATTATGGTAGCAATGGAAAAGAATGATGATGTATGTCCTGAGAAGAATGAATCATGTTTATAGCTTCCCCAGAAACCCTCGAAAGCATATTGATTATCTGTTTCAAAAGGTCGCGTGCGTTGAAAAGCATACTTCATAACTTGCGTGAATACTCCAGTCAGCACAAAAGCTTTAACACCAAGTAAAGCAACCCGTTTACTTCTGTCATTTTTCCAGATTAATCCATGCAGATAAAAGCCTGCCATCAGCGGAAGAGAATAAGTTCCCTTCCCCCAAGGCTCCAATCCGTAGCGTGAAATATCATTGGTAAGTGGTGTTCTTAGCTTTTGCGATAGTCTTTTTATTTCATCATCATAAACAAACAAAACTCCTGTTGTTGCTCCAATTGCAGCAATACTAATCCATTGAGACGCCTTCCATTTAGCAGGTGCAATTATAATATCACGTGTGTCTCTTAAATAAGAACCGAAATATTGTTTGTCAAAACCGGAGCGGGTAAGTGGGCGAAGTTCTTTTACAGAAACAGAATCCTGAGCGAATAAATTGAAAGAAGAAATAGTTAAAATTAATAGAATGAGTTTTTTCATTCTCTAATCAATTGTCTTCGCCTTGTTCCAGTATATATCCATTTCTTCCAACGTCATATCTTCCAGCGCCCTTCCTTGTTTTCGTGTTTCGTCTTCAAGGTACTGAAAGCGCTTGATGAATTTCTTATTGGTTTTTTCCAGCGCACTTTCGGGGTCAACATCTATAAAGCGTGCATAATTAATGAGTGAGAACAGCACATCACCAAACTCCTGTTCAATTTTTTCTTTTTCTGCTTTATCGGTATCTATTTCAGCACGCAGTTCACCCAATTCTTCCTGCACTTTTTCCCAAACCTGATCTTTGTTTTCCCAATCAAACCCAACGGCTTTTGCTTTGTCCTGTATGCGTGTTGCTTTAATTAATGCCGGCAATGATTTAGGCACACCGCCCAGCACTGATTTATTTCCTTCTTTCAGTTTTAGTTTTTCCCAGTTTTCTTTCACCTGCTGTTCGTCTGTTACTTTAACATCACCATATATATGAGGATGGCGCGAGATTAGTTTTTCGCAAAGAGAATTAATTACATCTGCAATGTCAAAATCCTTTGTTTCCGAACCTATGCGTGCATAAAAAACAATGTGCAATAGTATGTCGCCCAACTCCTTTTTTATCTCCTTCATGTCCTTATCAAGAATGGCATCGGCCAGCTCGTAAGTTTCTTCAATAGTAAGGTGGCGAAGACTTTCAATGGTTTGCTTCTTGTCCCACGGACATTTTTCACGGAGTTCGTCCATGATGTTGAGCAAACGTTCAAATGCTTTTAGTTTTTCCTGCATGTTTATTGATTACAAAATCTGGCTAAATCTTTTCCTGCTTCTTTGTTGCCCAGTTCAAATGCTTTCTTCCAGTCTTCGCAGGCTTTTGTTTTGTCTTTCATTTTGTAGTGTGCGATTCCGCTATTGTTATAAGCTTCACTGAAAGTTGGTTCAATGGCTGAACATTTTGCAAACATTTCAATGGCTAAGGTATAGTCTTTCTTCTCCATGTAAATATTGCCGATGTTGTAATAACATTTAAAGCATGTGCGGTTAAAGATCAGTTCTTTCATAAAATCTTTATGTGCTCCTTCCGGATCGCCCGATTTGTTTTTGATGTTTCCACGCAGGTAATAGGCTCCGGGAAAATCTTTTTTCAATGCCAGGGCTTTATCAATATCCGTAAGTGCCTGCGGATATTGTTTCATGCTGAAGTAAGCCATAGCCCGGTTGCTGTAATACTCATGGTTGGTGCTGTCAAGCGAAATAGCTTTGGTGAAGCAGTTTATAGCGGCCACATAATTAAGAGAATCGAAATGTGTTATGCCAAGTCTGTTTAGATTGTCAGCGGTTTTGTTTTGTGCAAAACAATTGTCAATTGTCAATTGACAATTGACAATTAATAGAAAGAGAACTATTTTTTTCATAGCTACAAACATAGATAAAGAAATTAAAAGACGTTTGTTTAAAATTCATCAGTGGCACGAAAAATGCCTCATACTATTCACGTTACTTTTAGCGTTATTAATGTACTGATGCGTTTTCTTAAGATAGCCCTGTTTTTATTAGTGTTTCCGTTGCTGGGAAGTTTTGCGCCAAACAAACTACCCGAGCAAAAGTTGCCTCCTTTTCTTAACGGCAACAATGATGCTTGGGTTGATTCTGTTTTCAATTCGCTTACACCTGATGAAAGATTGGGACAACTCTTTATGGTTGCGGCATACTCTAATCGTGACAGCAATCATCTGAAAGAACTCGATTCTCTTGTTTGTAATTACAACATTGGTGGTCTTATCTTTTTTCAGGGTGGACCGGTGAGGCAGGCAAACATGACCAACTTGCTTCAATCGTATGCTAAAACACCGTTGCTGATTGCAATGGATTGTGAGTGGGGATTAGCCATGCGCCTAGACAGCACGTTTAAATTCCCGCGCCAGATGACATTAGGTGCAGCCAATAATGATACGTTGGTTTATGAGATGGGCGCTGAAATAGCCAGTCATTTCAAGCGTTTGGGTATGCACGTAAACTTTGCTCCAAGTGTGGATGTAAATAACAACCCTTTAAATCCTGTTATCGGAAGTCGCTCATTTGGTGAGAATAAACAGCGTGTTGCAGAAATGGGCGTGCAGTATATGAACGGTATGCAGGATAATGGCATTCTTGCTTGCGCCAAACACTTTCCCGGTCATGGTGACACTGATTCTGATTCACACAAAACACTTCCCATCATTAATAAATCAGCAGAGCGAATGGATACACTGGAATTGTATCCATTTCGTGAGATGATACGCAACGGTATAGGAAGTATGATGGTGGCTCACTTGTATATTCCGGCTTACGACACGACAACTAATCAGGCATCCACGCTCTCATCTAAAGTTGTAAAAGATCTTTTGCAGGATACACTTGGTTTTCAGGGATTGATATTTACCGATGCACTGAATATGCAAGGTGTGGCAAAGTTCTATGAACCCGGTGATGTTTCATTACGCGCACTGCTGGCAGGAAACGATGTGCTGTTGTTTGCAGAGAATGTTCCCGTGGCGATTGAGAAAATAAAAGCTGCCATTGTTGAAGGCAAAATAACGCAGGAAGAAATTGACCGCAGATGCAAAAAGGTGTTGAGGGTAAAAGCATGGGCAGGACTAAATAACTACAAACCGATAAATCTTAACAACCTGTACACTGATTTAAATAACGTAAAGTCTGAAGTAATAAATCGCAAAGCTTATTCTTCGGCTATTACTCTTATCAGTAATAAGAATAATCTTTTGCCATTAAAAAACCTCGACAAGCTGAACATCGCTTGTGTGAGCATTGGTGATACTTCGCAGAATTTATTTTTCAGTCGCGCCAATGATTATGCAGCGGTAAAGTGTTTTAATATTAAGCCAGATGCCGACAGCGCTTTATACATTAAGACCAAAGCATTGCTTGCCGGTTTTAACACTGTGCTGATTAATGTGCAGAACACCAATACCCAGCCTGCAAAGAATTTTGGTGTGTCGCCTCATGCGGTGAAGATGATTAACGCTTTGAATGATGGCAATCGCAAAGTAGTGCTTAGTGTTTTTGGTAATGCCTACACGCTAAACCGTATTCCGGGTGCTGAACTGACGGATGCACTCATCATGGCGTATGAAGAAAACGCCTATACACTTGACTACACTGCTCAACTGATTTTCGGGGGCATTGGTGCAAAAGGAAAACTGCCGGTGAATGTTAACACCATGTTTTCGATGAGCAGTGGATTGACCACACAACCTATTCGAATGGGTTATACCATTCCCGAAATGATGGGATACAATGCAAATGATTTTCACAAGGTTGATTCAATTGCTTTAGATGGTATTGCAAAACACGCTTTTCCCGGTTGTCAGATTTTAGTAGCGCAAAAGGGCAAGGTTATTTACCGTAAAAACTTTGGCGGATATACGTATGAAGCAAACTCGCTTCCTGTAAGCGGCAAGAGTATATACGACCTTGCTTCGGTAACCAAAATTGCTGCAACACTGCCCGTTATTATGCAACTTACGGACAAGAAAGAGATTGATATAAGCAGCAAACTATCAGCTTATTTACCCGAACTATTGCTTACCAACAAAAAAGATATTGTGCTGCGCGACATGCTTGCCCACCAGAGCGGACTAAAGGCTTGGATACCTTTTTATCAGAACACACTGAAGGAAGGAAAGCTGGACGATTTTATTTACAGCACCACGCAGAACGAAACCTTTCCTTACCGCGTTGCAGAGAAACTGTATATCCGCAAACTTTATCCTGAGATGATTTACACGGCTATCAATGAATCTGAACTGGGTAAGAAGGAATATGTTTACAGTGACCTTGGCTATTATTACCTGAAACGCGTTGCAGAAAAATATACATCACAACCTTTAGACGTTTATGTAAAAAACACCTTTTACAGAAAACTGGGTATGAGCAACACTACCTACCATCCACGAGATTATTTTGAGTTGGACAGATTAGTGCCAACAGAATACGATATGGCTTTCCGCAAGCAACTGGTTCAGGGCGATGTTCACGACCCGGGTGCTGCCATGTTGGGTGGAGTAGGAGGCCATGCCGGACTATTCTCCAATGCCAACGACCTTGCAAAACTTATGCAGATGTATCTGCAAATGGGTGAATATGGTGGCGAACGTTATATAAGCGAAGCAACCTTGAAAGAATTTACCAAATGTCAGTTTTGCGCCAATGGCAACAGACGCGGTTTGGGTTTTGACAAACCTGAACAAAACGGCAAATCGGGACCAACCTGTGATTGTGTTTCGTACATGAGCTTCGGACATACCGGCTTTACAGGAACCTATGCCTGGAGCGACCCCGACAAGCAGGTTGTTTATATCTTCCTCTCCAACCGCGTGTATCCCGATGCAGAGAACAAGAAACTCATTGATATGAATATCCGCACCAAGATTCAGGAGGCGGTGTATGATGTGGTGAGGTAAACTGTATTACGTCTGTTGATTTTATTTAATTTTGACTAAAATGAGATTAGTCAATATCATTGTTCTGTTAGGATTCTTAAACCAAGTCTATGGACAGAATTTAGTTCCTAATGGAGATTTTGAAGATTACTCGCTTTGCCCAGGATATGCAACAGAAATTTTCAAAGCAACTCCATGGTTTCAGCCTAATATTATTTGGGGAAATACAATAAATTCGAGCAGCACTGATTATTTCAATTCCTGTGCTACTGGTATCTCTGATGTTCCTAGCAATGCAGTTGGACATCAGAGTGCCTTATCAGGGGGTGGATATGCAGGAATAATATTTGTTTGCATTTTAGATAATGGAATAAGGCCAAATTCAAATAGAGAATACTTAGAAGTAGAACTAACAGAAGAATTAGAAAGAGGTGAGAGATATTGCGTTGAATTCTATGTTTCCTTAGCTGAAGATTCTTATTATGGAGTTGATGCAATAAGTGTGTACTTTTCCTCAGATAGTGTACTCTATAGCAGTCAGGAACATGAAAATTTACATTTAGAGCCTCAAATTTCTAATATTGATAGTAATGTAATACTGGATGTAAATACATGGATACCAGTTTTTGGAGAATATGAAGCGGCAGGTGGAGAGAAATTTATTACAATAGGAAATTTTAAACCTGATTCGTTAACTCTTAGGGAAACATCACCTGCATATAGTGGAAGCATTGCTGACATGGCTTATTATTATATTGATAATGTTTCAGTCACAAAAGGAAATTGTTTATTAAGTATAGATGATAATAAACAATTAGAGTTTTCAATATTCCCCAATCCTGCAACATCAAGTATAGCAATAAAGACAACTGATGATTTAGGTGGAGAGATCAGATTGATTGATATATTTGGGAATACACTTTCTGAATTTAGTTTTAGGGGTAATGAGATAGAAGTTGATGTTTCAAATCTGACACCTTCTGTTTATTATCTTTTTTGCAAGACCGAGAAAGGGTCTTCAGTAAAGAAGTTTGTTAAGATGTAAATTAGACTAATTCATTCCAGAGTCTGTTTATATAGGGAAAATGTCAATCTAGTTATCAAAACACTTTTTCTAGTTAGCTTAACGGTAAAACTAGTTTGCTTTACAGTAAAACTAGTTTGCTTCACAATAAAACTAGTTGGCTTTACAGTAAAACTAGTTGGCGAAACAATAAAACTAATTTGGTTCACAGTAAAACTAGTTTGCTTCACAGTAAAACCAGTTGGGTTCACAGTAAAACTAGTTAGCTTCACAGTAAAACCAGTTGGCTTCACAATAAAACTAGTTAGCGAAACAGGAACACTAGTTTGCTTAACGGTAAAACTAGTTAGCTTCATAGTAAAACTAGTTAGAGAAACAGTAACACTAGTTTGCTTAACGGTAAAACTAGTTAGAGAAACGAACAAACTAGTTAGAGAAATGGTAAAACTAGTTAGCTTAACAGTAAAGCTAGTTAGATCAATCGATTTACTAGTTAGATTGACGTTTTATATATAAAAAGCATAAAATAAGCCATTTTGAATGCCCATTTTTATTTGTTTTTCGGCTAAATAAGTATGCATCTTATTAAATTCCCCGACTCTATCATATGGTTAACTAAAAAAGAAAACCCCTCGCTTACTGCGAAGGGTTTTCTTTCTGTTAAGAAGAATAGGTCTTTTATTTAACCATCAGCTTTTGTGTTTTAACATCAGCACCAATTTGTGCATTGATGAAATAAACACCTGAAGCAAAGTTCTCAACATTGATATCCAATGAGCTTCTTCCGGCAGGTACTTTATTGCTGTAAGAAGAAATCAGTTGACCTCTAACATCGTAAACGTTAACCACTACGTTTCCGGCTGTGTTTACAGTAAAAGAAACTTTAGTGCTTGTTCCGGCAGGGTTAGGATAAACGGTAAACTCATCAATGATGTTGTGTTGTTCCTCAACAGCTACATCCAGTGTAGAAGGTATGCAGAGGTAAACCATTTCGTTTACATCAAAAGCATCTTCATCACCGCGAGCTGCAAGTCCGGGTTCAAAGTCGCGCATGTAAAGCAGGGGAACGCAATTTCCATCATTAGTTGGTGTAAGCGAACCAAATATATTCTCAGCAAAATCTTCAAACGGAGTTATGTCATTAGGCGCACTCCATGTATTACCACCATCTGTAGATTTAATAGCATAAATGTGACGGTAGTTCTGGCTTCCGTTATCCAGCAATTCACGCAGACCCGAATAGGTAAGATATATATCACCGTTATCAGCAAGCGATACACTTGGGAAACCTGTTATAGAAACATAATATAAACCCGGGTTTGAAGCATCGGTATTAAAATCCAGTGTTCCGCTGTTATCAACATCTAATGAAAAGGCAATGGTATCAGCAGGCGTTCCTGCTCCCATGCTTTCGTTCCAATAACATACACCATCTGAAAAAGGGAAGTAAGAAGTTTGTGCGTCAGTCAAATCATCATTAAGCACACGCATAGCTCCCCAGAAAACATGAGCCTCACCATCGTTGTCAAGCATAATGGCAAACGATCCATCACTTGTATTAGGTGTGTCTAAAACCAATGTGGTTGTTTCAACAAATTTATCATAAGGAAAATCAAAAACAGTTGTCTTTGTCCATGTATCACCATTGTCTGTTGATTTCATAAGAATAACATCTTCAAAATTATCACCCAAAACAAAAGCAATGGTATCGCCATGAGATGCCCATGCATAACTATCGCCTGTAAAACCTTTGTAATAGGTTGAGTCAAGTTCAGGAAGTACAATGTTTACTTTATCCCATGTTGCACCACCATCTGTTGAACGGCTGTAGCAAGGTGCACCATCTTGTCCGTTAAGTAAAATTCCTGTGTTTGCAACCGGGTCAGTAACTGAAAGCACATGCAGTGAGTTTCCGTCAGAACCTCCGGATATCATTCTTGGCCAGTAGTTACCGGTAGGTATTGGGCTTGTAAGTTTGGTAATGTCTTCGGTCCATGCACCTGTTCCAATACTTGAGCGGTAGGTAAGTTGCAGTTGTCCATCAGCAGTATTGTGCGTGATAGTATATTCTTTTCCGTTTGCAAGCGTAGTGATGGAAGGCCATCCTACTCTTTTTGATTCTATCCTTTCTGTTGGAGAGGCACCCCAGCTTCCTCCTCCATTGTAGTTATAACCTGTTCCGCGGTCACTAGCTGCTAAGTCATTGCTCTGGCTGTAAGTCCATACTGCCGAAAGACCACCGTTAGGGCTTTTGTAAAGACGGTTTTGAACCGTTGCATTCGTTTGTAAATCGAAGGTGGTTTCACCGATAATAGCCTCGTTAGGGTCAAGTCCTAATGTGCTTGGAGCAGTATAAGGGTTAGGCTCACGAAGGAGTTTTCCAATTACTTCGGTTCCGTTGTATTGATGTGTAGGAACCAAAACGCTTTTGTTTTTCAGTTGCTGTGAAATATGTGCAGGAGCATTTTGTGCATCAGCTGCAATAACACCGCCCATCAACATTGAAAAGAGTACTAGTTTTTTCATTTGGTTTTCGATATAAATTTTGAGTTATGTAAATGTTAATTAATGCAAAAATATGTTAAAATAGGTAGCAACCAACTATGAAATTCTTATTGACGCACACGCTCAAACATTTTTTAAAAAGAAAGGGGCGCATACATTATGCGCCCCTTTTACCTAACAATTTGTTTCAACTAAGATTAACGAACCACAAATTTTTTGCTGATGGCTTGTTCTCCTGTTAGTGCATTTATAAGATAAATGCCTGAACTGAAATTCTCAACATCAATATTCCAATAGGTAATTCCGGGTTGAACACGTTTGCTGAAGCTGCTCATTAATTCACCTGTTACATTATAAACGTTAAGCGTTACATCTCCCGAAATTTCAGAAGTAAATGATACCTGTGCGTTTTGTGAAGCAGGATTTGGATATACATTAAAGCCTGCAATGTTTACTTCAGGGTCGTTGATACCGATAGAACCGTTTTCAACTGGAACAGCAACGTAAACAATATCAGAAGCTACATCATTACCCGGATCAGGAACAGTTCCAAGGTTATGTCCGGGAGCTCCGTCACGTTGGTAAACAATTCTTACATAACCGTCAACATCTCTTATCATATTCCCAAATACACATTCTGAAAATACATCAGTAAAAATATCAAAAGGCTCACCCCATGTATCACCATCATCAACCGAAGAGATAACATAAGTATGTCTGTAGGCTCTGTCGCCATCGCTGCTTCCTTCTAGGAAAGCAGAGTAGGCTAAGTAAATAATTCCGTTTGCATCAATTCCTGCACTTGGATGTGCAACTAAACCAACACCGTTATAAAGTCCGAATGGAAATTGGCTGCCTGAGCCCGGAGTTCCTCCAAAATCAAGTGTGTCGTTTCCGTTGGTATCAACAGGGCGGGCAATAACACCGGCAACATCATTTGGGTCAAGTTGAGTATAGGCAGCTTGTCCTTCTTTCCAGTGGTAAAGTTGTGCACCTACATACGGGAAATAACTGCTGCTGTCTGCAATAGCTATATCCAGTGCGCGCACCAAATCAAAAAATACATGACAATTGTTGTTATTGTCAATAAGCACAGCCATTGAACCGCTGTTGGTGTAAATAGTGTCGGCCACATTATCACCATCAATATCTGAAAGCATTGTGCGGGCATCATGTGGTTGTGGTAATGGATTTTGAAAAACAGTTGTCTTGGTCCAGGTGTCACCATTATCCAATGATTTCATTAAAACTAAATCATTCCAGTTTCCACCGGCAACAAAAGCTATAATATCTCCTTTAGAATCCATCACATAATCATCAGGACCAAAACCACCAAAACTGCTTGAATCCATTTCAGGAAGAACAACGTTTACTTTATCCCAGGTGCTTCCGCTGTTTGTTGAGCGGCTGTAGCATAGTGCGCCATTTTGTCCGTTATATATAGTTCCTCCGTTTCCAACAGGGTAAGTAATTGAAAGTGCATGAAGACTGTTATTATCTGCACCACCTGAAATAATACGTGGCCACCAGTTTCCGGTAGCAATTGGACTTGGAAGCATAGTTAAATCCTCAATCCAGTTGCCTGTGCCGGAAGGTGTGCGTGAGGTAACTTGCAGTTTTTCATCTGCTGTATTATGTGAAAGAACAACTTCTTTGTCGGAAGCCGTTCTGGCTATGCATGGCCAGCCTGTTCTTTTGCTTTCTATTCTGTCGTTAGAAAGAATGCCTTCCCATGAACCTGTGTAGTTGTGTGTATATGCACTTCCTCTGTCGGGATAAGGAGAGCCGGTAGTTCCGTTGTCTTGCGAAGTTGTCCAAACAACATTCATTTCACCGTTTGCATTGCGGATAAAACGATTACCTACTGATGAATTTGATTGCAAATCATACAATGTGTTTCCTAAAATAATATCAGGAAAGTCCTGTGTTTGCGATTTAGGATGATTTGCAACACCCGCATGATTAAATGGAAGAATTTCAGTTCCGTCATTTACCTGAGCTTGTGTTTTCAGGTTTTTCACTTCGGCTTTAATTGCTAAAGGAGCTTGTTGTGCATTGGAATGCTGCGCAATAGTTAAGGCAACAACTGCAAGTACTAGTTTTTTCATTTTCTTGATGTTAGTGGAATAATTAGAATCGGTTTGCAAAAATATGTTAAAATACAAACTGAGCAACCCGCTTAGATTAAATAACCTGCGTTGCAAAAACGTAAGTAGCAATTGTTGTTGCTGAATAAAACAACAACCATCCCACGGAAGTATAGTCCATAAGTGAAATATTAAGTTTGAACTTGAGGTAAAGTACAAGCAATACTTTTTCCATAGTAAAGGCAATAAATACTCCCCAGGCTACGCCCTCAACCCCTGCAAACTGTATAAGAATAATGCTGCACACAATGTTTGTCAGTGCTTCGGCCAGCGAAATAAACATCACCGCATTTGTTTTCTTTAAGCCAATTAAAATGGTTTGCGGAAATACCATTCTGCTTATCACTAATAAAAGATAAATATTAAAGATGCCGGCACTGGCAGCAAACGAAGCATTGAACAGAATTGGGTAAAGAGTTTTGCTCAGCAGCATCAGAATAATAGTTACAGGAAAAAGAAAATGCATCAACCGCAAAGCAGATTGTTTTAGTTCTGCAAGTGATTGGTTAAGTTGTTGCGCATCCGAAAACTTAGGCAGCATAGCATTGCTGAAAGAGTTGGCAAGCAACATGGCAAGTGGCAACTCTTTAGCACCATTGCGGAAAATGGCAAACATTGTATCGTCAAAATAATGCTGCACAATAAAACCGTTGATGTATTCAATAGAGCCACTGAGAATAGCACTCACAATCAATGGCGAACCGATTACCAATAATGACTTGATGTGTTCTGTATTAATTTTCAGTTCAGCATTTTTGAAAAGAAGAACCAGCAACCAAACAAAACGGAAAGCCGCAGAAGCCACCACACCGCATATGGAGAGGTATAACATATCACTTTGAATAAACGTGTCGTCAGCAAAAAATACAGGTCCGACTACCAACCCCAACTGAATGGAAAAAGAAATAACACCATAAGCAATAATGCTCTTGGGTTTATTCAATAAAAGATAAATGTATTCAACCAGAAAAGCAGGATTAGCCAGTAAAAGATAAAATGAAAACAGGTTGACAATTGTGCTTACAGCTTTGTCATCCGATTCAATAAAACTACCGGCTGCCACTCTGAATAAAAAGAATGATAGAATGCTGAATAATATTACAATCGCAAATACACTGAACAGTTTGTCGGAGCGTTGTCCATCTTCAATCTTTCCGTGCGATGCAAGCAAAGCCTGTATAAAACCAGACACCCAAAAGAAGCTGAACACACTCGCAAAGAAGAGCAGCTTTTCATATAAGCCAATCAGTTCGGTTTTCAAACCGGCCTGCGCAAACAACATACCCGTAACAAACAGCACAGCATACCGCATTACCTGAAAGGTTTGCAAAGCGCGGATGTTGGTAAGATGCTTGTTAATATAATCGAACATTAATCTATGAATGTAAACGGTGGACTATGGTCTATTGACTGTCGACTCATTCCTCCGCAAATCTATAATTCCAATAACAATAGCAGATAAGAAGAGCAAAGAAATAAAAACAGGATTGAAAATAAACCATGTTTTGTAATGAATAATAAATCCAAAAACCTCATCATCAAAATAAGAAAGCATTTGCATGACTGCTTCAAGGTTAAGTAAATATGCAAACGATGCAATAATGAAAATATAATACCGCTTTGAAAATATGGCATACAGCCCTGCAAACAGCACCACCGGATGAACATAGCGTTCGTGCATCTGTGTGTTGAAATAGAAAAAACCAAGCGAAATAAGAGTGAATACAAGGAAAATTTCAGACAAACCTTTTTTGCTTTTCAAAAAGATAAAAAGAATTAACGCATAAAACAAAACAAAGAGCAGAATGCCCCATAGTTTGAGTGGAAGAAGAAATGTGATTTGGTCAGAAGTGTTCAGCGGGTCAGCAAAAAACAGATACCAAAGATTATAAGCATTACGCGAAACATTAGGATAAAAATCAACCGAAGAATTAATAAGTGAATGAATTGTCTGACTGAAATTACTGGAAACAATAAAAGGCAAAAAGATTATCAGTTGAATTCCTGCCAAGATTATAACAGAAAGAATACTCTCTGTGTAACTCTGTGGTTTCTCTGTGCGCTCTGTGTTAAAAACAATCATTAACAACACAGGCAAAAACACAACTGCCTGAAACTTTGTGTTCACCGCAAGCAACATAAAAATCAAAGCCGGCAGAGGCTTTTTATTAATTGCAAACAACAACGAAACAAAAACAGAGAAGGTGTGAACACTATCCACCTGTCCCCAAATAACTGTGTTATACCAAAAGGCAGGATTGAACACGAATACAAGACACAGCAATAAGTTGATGTTATTTTTCTTAAACAATGAAACAACAACCGCCAGTGTTGCAAAATCAAAAATAATTACAAAACACTTCAGATAATTGATACTAAAAACATCAATGCTATTAGCAGAAAAGAAAAGAGTAAATACTTTCAGCAAGTAAAGCACTAAGGGGAAATTATTTACCTCCGGATTGGAGTAAATGCTTCCTAATCCTCTTTCTGCAATGCCTTTCGACCAGCTAATCCAAAAGTATTTATCATATCCCGAATCAGGAACAATAACGCAGAACGCGATAAACAGAAGAATAAAAAAAAGAAAGAAATAATAGGGCTTTACCTTATTCATACTGTCACACTGAGCTTGTCATATCGAGCGTAGTCGAGATGCGAAGTGTCATAAAAGAATTAGCGCAAGATAATAAAGCCCTTGGACTATGCTCAGTGTGACAATAACTTAATCCAGTTTCTTCGTCTTCAACCGTATCGAATTCCCGATAACAATTACATCCGAAAAAGCCATTGACAGCGCACCAACCATTGGATTTAGAAAACCAAAAGCTGCTATCGGAATAGCTATTACGTTGTAAAAGAAAGCCCAGAAAAGATTTTGTTTAATTGTTTTAAGTGTGTGTTTGCTCACTAATAATGCCTCATACAATTGCTTCATTCCTGAACTGCCCAACAGAATAATACCTGCACTTTGCACAGCCACCTGCGTAGCGTTGCTTAACGAAACGCCAACCTGTGCTTTTGCCAGAGCAGGTGCATCGTTAATACCATCACCCACCATCGCAATTTTTGAAGATTGTGATAGTTGTTCAATAATCTCTAACTTCTGCGCAGGACTTTGTTCGCTGTACACTTTCTTTATTCCAAGTTTTGCTGCCAACTCTTCACAACGTTCTTTTTTATCACCGCTAAGCATAATGGTTTCTATGCCTGCCCCGTTAAGTAAACCTATTGCCTCTTTCGCATACGGTTGAATTTCATCTTCTAAATCTACTGCTCCGGCAAGCTTTCCGTTAATCATCAGATAAATATTATGCTCTTTATTCTCTGATTGATTTCCAGCAATCCGGAAAGAACCCGCTTTAATCACATTACCTTCCTTATCGGTAGCTGAAATGCCTAAACCTTTTTCTTCTTTCACATTACTCAAGTCCAGATTTGCGGCTTTGCTCTTCAGGTTTTCAACCAACGATTTTGCAATAGGATGCGATGAATTTTTCTCCAGTGCATAAAGCAGGTCAATGATTCTCTGCTCTTCCGTTCCATTGTAAGAAACTATTTTTTTGATGCTGAATTTCCCGGTGGTAAGTGTTCCTGTTTTATCAAACACTACTTTTTTTACTTGCGCAAATTCTTCTAATGTTTGTCCGCCTTTTATTAAAATACCTCTTTTAGCGGCACGTCCCAAACCAGCCATGACAGCGGTTGGCGTTGCCAAACCCATTGCACAGGGGCATGAAATTACCAACACTGCAATACTGTGCATCAGTGAACTTTGCAGTGTAAGTCCGGCTGCAAAATAAGAGATAACAAAAGTCAGCACCGCAATTCCTACTACTGCCGGAACAAAAACAGCACTCACCTTATCACCCAGCTTTTGAATCGAAGGCTTGGTATTCTGTGCATTCTTCACCAACTCAATAATATGAGCAAGCACCGTTTCTTTTCCTACTTTCTTTGCCCTTACGCGTATATTGCCGCTTACCAGAATTGTTCCTCCAGTTACCACATCACCAATAGCTTTCTCTGCCGGAATACTTTCTCCCGTAAGCATTGACTCATCCACCGAAGCATTACCGCTTATAATCTCTCCATCCACAGGAATACGGTCACCTGTATTTACCACCACCACATCATACTTGATGATGATCTCAATATTCGTTTCCTCAATCTCTTCCTTCCCGTCTTTTATAACAACCAGTTTTGCTTTTCCTTCCTGCAAAGCACTCAGGTCTTTAATAGCAGTGGTGGTTTGCTTTACAGAACGGTGTTCTATAACATTGCCCAACAACACCAGCGTTATAATCGTTGCCGCAGTTTCATAAAATAAGAAATTGCTCACATCTGGCGAGCCGTAATACATAATAGTACCTGCCAGACTGTAAACAAATGCAGAGCCTGCGCCAATCGTAATAAGCACATCCATATTAGGCACCCCCGACCTGAGTGAACCTAACGCACTCTTCCCGAAATGATACATACCAACCACTACTACCGGAATACTAAGTCCCAACTGCACCAGTGGGTTGTGCAGAAAATGAAAAGGCAAAAACATGTGCAGAAAAAGCGGAACGGTAAAAATGAGCGAGAAATAAAAGAGCTTCTCAACCTTTGTCCACTCCCTTTTTCCTGTTTCTTCCTTCTTGGAATCAATTACCTTATAGCCTAAGCCTTCAATATTGCTGACAACAGATGTAAGTTCAATAGCTTTATCTTCCTTGAAAACAGCTTCACCGGTGGCAAAGTTCACATTCACATCCTTCAACCCCAGTTTTGTAAGGCTCTTAGTAATGCCCAATGCGCAGCTTGAGCAGTCCATCCCCTCTACATTCAACGTTATTTTTGCTGCAACTTCTTCCATAATACTCTTCACAAAACTACTTATTAAACAAATGAGGAGGGTTTAAAGTTTATTGGTTTTGTAGTGAATATATTTTTTTATCTTTGTCGCCCTCGAAAAACGGTGGTTGTAGCTCAGTTGGTTAGAGCATCGGTTTGTGGTACCGAGGGTCGTGGGTTCGAGCCCCATCATCCACCCCAAACAAAAAAGTCCTGAATATTCAGGACTTTTTTGTTTTTAAAATAATTATTTTAGTTGTATTCCTTAAACTCAAACGGCAAATCAATCGTCCGTGAGAACACATGACCCAGGTCAAGAATATCTACATCATCCTCTTCGTAATACCAGTAAACAGTTACCTTTTTACCGGCATCACGCATTAGTTTCAAAATTTTCAGAATATCAGTGATACATTTGCTCGAAGGCGTGTTGAAATATTCCAGTTTAAAAAGAAAAGTAGTTTCCGCAGCAGCATTTTTCGAGTAGCGGTCCAGCCAGTCCAGCACAGGAATATAAAACCCCTTTGCATTCAGCGGAAACGAACGTCCCGTTAGTTCCAGCTTACCCGTAACATTATCAAACGACACAAAAGGCGTGTCTTTCCCTGCTTCCATCAGCAAAGGCTGCACCGGTTTAATTGAATTATCTTCACTCATAAACTCAAAGTATTTTTGTCATTCAACGTTGCAACAATAATACGGATAATTTTAATTGCGAAACTGTTTGAATCTTATTTTGTGAAATTATTATGAGCTTTTTTTGAGCGAAACGAGGCGGACTTTTGCAGTCATAGTGTAACTAACTATGACGATAAAGTCCAACGAAGTTGCAGCCAAAAATAAAGCCGTAAGAATGAAATAACAATAAGATTTAAATAGTTTCTATTAATTCTTACTAAAAAATTTACATTAGCAGCCTTGTAATAAAATTATACAACATGAGCGAAACAAATTCAGCAAAACATCCAAAAGGACTATGGGTATTATTCGGCACCGAAATGTGGGAACGCTTTGGTTATTATTTAATGCTCGGCATATTCTCACTCTATATGCTCGATGGCTGGAACAATGGCGGCATGGGTTTTTCTCCCGGAAAAAAATCCGACATCTATGGAACCTATCTTGGTTTGGTTTACCTTACACCCTTTATTGGCGGCCTCCTTGCCGATAGGTTGTTAGGCTACCGCAGGTCCATCATCTCAGGCGGTTTAATGATGGCAGCCGGATATTTTTTGCTCTCCGTTCATAGCAACACCACTTTTTTCATCGCCCTGTTTTTGATCATTCTCGGTAATGGTTTTTTCAAACCAAACATCTCAACCCTTGTTGGAAATCTCTACAGCACTGAAGAACTGAAAGACAAAAAAGATTCAGGCTACAATATCTTTTACATGGGTATAAACCTTGGAGCCTTCATCTGCAATTTTGTTGCAGCCTACATGCGGATCAATTATGGTTGGGGATATGCCTTTGCAGCAGCCGGTGTAGGAATGTTAGTTGGAGTAACTATTTTTATTCTGGGCACAAAACACATTAAACATGTAGATATAATCAAACCCTTAAAAGATGGTGATATGTCAACCCTCAAAATCCTAGGATTAACAGTTCTGCCCATGTTTGTTTTTGGTATACTTGGTTATCTCATTCCCGGAAATTTTCTTGGCACAGATACCAACGATGCATTCATTGCAGGCTGTATTCCTGTAATCGGCTTCTTCATTTATTTAGCATTTACCTCCGAAGCAAAAGAGAGCCGTGCCATAAAAGCATTGCTTGCCGTTTTCTCTTGTGTTATTCTTTTCTTCGCCATCTTCCACCAGAATGGTGATGCGTTAACTGTTTGGGCAGAAGACCACACCGACCGCAAAATGTCTGAAAGCGTTTCTGGCATTGCCAACGAAATAGGAATGGCACAGATAGTTGTGAACAATGACATCGTTTCTGCCGACCAAACAACCTTTGATTCTGAGATCGCTGCCATGCGCGAAACAGAAAAAAACATGCCTGCACAAACATTGGAAGAACTTACCGCAAAAGCTGCTTTCGGCAATCAAATCGGACAACTAGAGAAATCAAGAAAGTACTTTTTAACACTTGCATCCTCTAATGTTCCTCCAAAAGGTTCTGACCTGAAATTATATTCAACCGAGTTGTATCAATCCATCAATCCGTTTTGGGTAGTAGTACTTACACCTTTAGTGGTGGGCGTTTTTGGTTTGTTACGAAGCAGAAAAAAAGAACCAAGTACACCTACAAAAATTGCAATCGGATTAGTAATAACTGCTCTTTCAGCTTTGGTAATGGTTGGTGCCGTTTCTGCTAGCCATGATTTGGCATCAAAAGCAAGTTCCTGGTGGTTGATTGCATCGTACGGAGTAATAACAGTAGGAGAGTTGTGTTTATCCCCAATGGGTTTATCATTAGTCTCTAAACTTTCACCGCCAAGGATTACCGCTTTAATGATGGGGGGATTTTTTCTGGCAATCTCTGTCGGCAATAAATTATCAGGTATGCTCTCAGGTTTATGGGAAACCACCGAAGACAAGAAAGATTTCTTCCTCCTCAATTTCGGTTTGGTATCCGTTGCAGCTGTATTACTCTTCCTGATGCTGAAATGGCTGAACGGTGTTATGAAAGAAAATAATGTTCAATAATCTTTTGTCATGCTGAACTTGTTTCAGCATCTCAATTAAAAGACCCTGAAACAAGTTCAGGGTGACGAAAACTAAAAACAAAACTACCATGCAACAAAACCTCACCTTAGACCAGATACAAAACTTCGAAGGTAAATACCCTAAACAACTATGGTATTTATTCTTCAGCGAAATGTGGGAACGCTTTTGTTTCTACGGAATGCGCGGCATGCTCACTTTCTTCATGATAAACCAATTATTCATGGATGAGAAAGTAGCGAATTTGCAATATGGCGCAACGCAGGCATTTGTTTATGCCTTTACCTTCATCGGTGGTTTGTTTGCTGATAAAATTTTAGGCTTCCGCAAATCTCTATTCTGGGGTGGTTTATTAATGATAACCGGAAGTTGCATTCTGGCTGTTGACCCGAAACAATTCTTCTTCCTCGGCATCAGCTTCAATATTATCGGTACAGGTTTTTTCAAACCAAATATCTCCACAATGGTTGGCGCACTTTATAAAAATGGCGATGTAAGAAGAGACGCAGGTTTTTCATTGTTCTATTCAGGTATCAATGTAGGTGCTTTGTTGGGCGGTTATGCCTGTATCGCCATCGGCAAAGGAACTTTTCTTACAAGCATAGTTCCACCACATCTTACCTGGAATGTTGCGTTTGCATTAGCTGCAATTGTTATGACCATTAGTTTAATCACCTTCACTTACACCAGAAGGTCAATGGGTCCAATCGGACTTTCACCTTTTGAAGCAGCTAATGGTGAGAATGCGGAGAACAGTAAAAAATGGTACGAGTATGTGGTTTATCTTGGAGCATTAGCTGTGGTTCCTGTAATAATGAAAATGGTAGCTAACACACAATATACTGACTGGTTCATGTATATCATTGGCCCTTTCAGTTTGCTCTATTTGTTTTATGAAATGACTAAACACACAGCGGCAGAAGTAAAAAAACTAATTGCTGCTTTACTCTTCATTTTATTCTCCGTAGTGTTCTGGGCAATATTTGAACAAGCAGGTGGCTCGCTCAGCATCTTTGCTGCAAACAATGTAGGTGACAAATTATTTGGCGCAATTACCTTAGATCCCAATGGAGTAAATAATGCTGCAAACTCTTTATTCGTAATCATCTTCGCTCCTCTGCTTGGCTTGATTTGGATTGCCATGGCAAAGAAAAAGATTGAGCCTAACACAGTAGTAAAATTCGGTCTGGGCTTTTTATTTCTCGGCTTTGCATTTTACACATTTTATGCAACCCGCTTCTTTGCTGACCTGCGCGGAATGACTTCACTGGATATTTTCACACTTGCCTATTTTATTGTTACGCTGGGCGAATTGTGTTTATCACCAATCGGCTTATCCATTATGACAAAATTATCTCCAACCCGCTTACAAGGGATTATGATGGGAATGTGGTTTCTAGCCAGCGCTTATGGACAATACGTTGCAGGATTATTTGGTGCAAGTATTGTGTCGGATGTTGAAAATGCAACAGCAATGGATAAACTGATTTCATACACTGAAGGCTACAAGCAATTTGCGTTGTATGCAATTATTGCAGGTGTCATTCTGATTGTGATTTCACCGCTGATGAGGAAGTTGATGCAGGATGTGAAGTAGTTTATTTCTTCCGCAACACCATCACAATATTAGAAGTCAACTTGGTGTTGTCAATTACTTCTGCTTTGAGGTTGTGCTTTGCTGCAAAGTTTTCTATTTCACTACGCGAAATAAAATGTAATTGATTTTCAGTTTTGTTAAAGCCGATAATTTTAGTGGAAAATAGTTCTGTAAGCTTTGTTCCTTTATGTCTTTCCTGCAAATCTCTGTCGCCATCTCGGATAATAATCATTCCGTTTTCGCTTAATGCAGCAACACAATTTTCAAGTAATAGATTTTGTTTTTCAGGCGTGAGGTAATGCAGCATATCAGCAAGAATGAAAACATCACTTTGCTCAAAGTTCATAGCTGAAGCATCACCACTTATAAAATTGATGCGCTCTGTTTTTGCAAAGCAATTATTAGCTACTTCAATTTTTTCTTCATCGTAATCAATGCCTGTAATTTTCCGCTCATCTCCCAGATAAAAAAGCATGTAAGGCAAAAAACCATAACCGCAACCAATGTCAGTAATTACGGTCTTCTCAGGAACTAACTCATTGAACATCTTATAATCATCTTCCAGTCTTATTTTTACCCGCAGATACCACTCAAGCACTGGTCCTTTGTAAATAAAATTCTCAATTATTTTTTTGCGATAATAGGCAGGAGTTTCTTCTTGCTTTCTTATCAATGCATATTGCTCGCGAACATATTCCGTGATTTTTTTTGCACGCTCTCTATGACCAACACCAAAGCGTTCATCACCGGGTTTTATCCGTGGAAGAACATTCGTGCTAACTGTATTTGCTTTACCGAAAATGGTATGCTTTCTCAAAAATTCTCCTGTGCCCTGAAACAGAATCGGAATAATATCTACCTGCATTTCTTCTGCCATATAAAAAGCCCCGCGGTGATAGCGATGAATTTTATAATCATACGAGCGGGTGCCTTCCGGAAAAATAACCAACGAATAACCATCATTCATTTTCTCTCTAAGTTTTTTCATCACTTCTTCCGAACCATCTTCCACATCAAAGAAATCTGCCATGTGCGCAATGGGACCAAAGTGTGGTGTTTTCATCACCCACTTATTGGTAAGGAAAATCAACTTCGGATAAAGCATTTTCACAAGAGGAGTTTCAATCAGCGACATGTGATTGCATATCAAAATTGCAGGTTGTTTGAAATCTTCTTGATGAGGATTGTTGAGTTTGAATTTCCAGGGGAATGTGATGTGAATAAAAACAGTAGAAGTCTTACAAAAGAACCATTGATAAATATTTTTCCTGGTTTTCAGAGGGAGAAAAATAAGTGCATAAACAATCGGACCAATTAATATCATAAACAGAACACCTGTCATTAAAGTTGTCCAGACAACAATGGTTTTAACAATGTTCTTTGCAGTCAGCGGATAAATGCCTCTTTCCTTTCTGGTTCCAATCAGCCAGTTAAACAACATGGGTTGAATAGTGAATGAAACTATTACTACTGAAACCATTCCTGTGATGGTTATTGCAGCAATTGATTTCAATGCGGGATGTTCTGCAAAAATTAAAACTCCAATTCCAATAATTGTTGTGAATGCTGAAAGAAAAATGGAAATCTTATAAGATGATAAATTCTTTCTTCCTGTTCGGTATTCTTCCAGCATTCCGTTCATGGTAAAAATGCTGTAATCATCACCCAGCCCGAAAATAAATGTTGAAATTATGATGTTGATGATATTAAATTTTAAACCGAAAATGCTCATGATACCTAGTATCCAAATCCAACTTATTGCCATCGGAATAAATGTTAGCAGTGTGAGCTCTATTCTTCCATAAGAAACAAGGAAGGTGATAAATACCAATGCTGACGAAAGCAAAAGAATTGTGTTGAAATCACTTTTGATAATTTCAACAAAACGATCAGTAAGAAATTTTTTATCCAGAATATCAATGTTCTCTTTTTCCTCAAATGCGGCATATACTTTCTGCTTGTCTTTTTCTTCAACACTCAGCAACGTTATAACTGCAGTCATGTCTGCTGTTTCGCTCACATAATCGCGGAGGAATAGCTTTTTTAATGTGTCGCTTTCTGATGTAGAAATCAGATTGAAACTTTGATCAAGCTGATTGTAAAACGCATCAAAAGCAGAAGAACTGAATTTGAATTTTGCAGAAGATTGTGCAATGTTATTTTTTAATAAATTTTTCTTTTCTGCAGTCCAGAAAGAGTTCCAGCGATTCAGTTTTTTCTGTTGCATCGAATCAGACATAAGCAGCAACCCGGGTGTGGCAGCTTTCTTCACCACACCAAGTTTAATCAGGCTGTCTATTTTTGACCGGTTGCGTTCCCCCGACTTTAATGCGTCTTGCATTGTTTTGCCGGATGAAACAAGGAATACAGATTTCAGTGAATAATTATTGATTCGGTTAAGATTTTCTTCTGCTTTCTGTAATTTCTCAGGAACATAATTCATGCGCGTCATATCTCCTTCAAACTGAATTTCTCCAATGAAGAAAAAAGCAATCACCGTAAACACAGCAACTGCTGCTATCAAAATTTTGTTTTGATGGAAAGGATAAGCGCAAAGCCTGTCAATAAAAGTCTCCTGTTGTTCAGCGGTTTCTCCTTTTTTGTCAAACAAATGCAATAATTGAGGCAAAACAAATATTGCAAACAAGGCTGAAGTGATAATACTAAGTGCGGCAAACAAGCCCAAATCGCGTAATACTTCCGAGTTAGCAAATTGCAGACAGAGAAATGCAGCTGCAGTTGTAAAGCTGCTCATTAACATAGGTTGAGCCACATCTTTTATCACTCGTTCAACAGAACGTGTGTGCCTGTAATGTGTGAAAATGTGTAATGAAAAATCAATGGTAACCCCCATCAGCACGGAGCCAACACCTAAAGCAATTGCAGAGACTTTTGTTTTAATCAAAAACAATAAAGCCAGTGAAGCCAAACCGCCAAAGGCCACAGGCAACAGAATAACCAGAAAAATAAATTTTCTGCGGAAGAACAAACTAATTACCAACACGAGGACTATCGTTGCAATACCTACCGTTAGTGTAATGTCTTTCTTAATTCTTGCTGCATTGGCAACGGCCATTGCAGCTCCACCAAAATATTCTGCTTTTACCTCAGGATTTATTTTGGAAAGGCTATCTGTAATATTTTCAATGCCTGAAATCAGAATTCCGTTTTCAGAAGTTTCGTTAGATGGATGAGAGAGTGAAACAAACAGAATAAGATGTTTCATATCCTGGCTCATCATATAGCCATTATAAATCTCATAGTTGTGGTTGAACTGCAACGATTGTAAACGGCCCAAAGCAATGTAAGTGAGCCCAAGCGGATCGCGCGAAATATTTTGTTTCAGAAAAGAACCGGTAGGGGATATAAGCGTTTTGTAATTTTTGTCCATTACCTCATCCACATTCTCAGGAAGCAACATACTGTCAATCTTCGCATAATCCTTTTCTTCAAGAAAAAGAGGTAAGTTGTTGTAGAAAATTGAATTCACCTGAAGCATTAAATCTTCGGGAACTGTTGCAGTAATTTCTGAAATATGTGACGGTTTGTAAAGACTGTCTAATTGCTTAACTAAAACCTCGGCATAAGAAGTAAGTTCATCAGGATTTGCTTCTGCTGTTGAATCGGCTTGTGAGATATTTAAAACCAGCCTGTCTGCAAATTTTGAATTACGAAGGATGAATGATGCTCGGTTAGTTTTTTCATCCGTTGGAATCATCCGGCTGATATCTTCTTCAAACTGAAGGCGACTGGCCAAATAGCCGACTAATGCAAAAAGTATTAAAACAGTAATAAAGAAAACTGTTTTGTTCCTGCTGAAAAAATGATTTAAGGAAAGAAAAATGCTACCTACCATAGGTTAGGGACAAAAATATGTTTTTAGTTTTTGGTATTTACGTTAAACTAGACAGATTGGAACTTTATATTAAACAAGAATTAACATAATGAAAAAATATTACATTTGCAGTCATATACAATGCCATCAAGATTTACAATAAAACCAACTTCAAATTCACCTTACATTGAATTTGATCCAGAAATAGGTTCTCTAACTATTGTTGGTCAATCTCATCCTGAGGACCCGCATGAGTTTTATCAGGATTTGTTGGATATACTTGAAGAATATTGCCAAAATCCCAAACTACACACCAAAGTTATTGTTGACCTGGAGTACATGAATACAGGAACTTCACGTGTTATTTACAATGTATTCAGAAAGCTGGAAGCCATTGTAGACGGAAACCGAGAAGTTGAAGTGCACTGGCGCTACGAAGACGATGATGATGATATGCTTGATGCCGGACAGATATTCTCTGAACTTACCAAGTTGAAGTTCAAAATGATTGGTGTGAACTAATCCTAATCCCCTTTGATTTTTATTTTTTGAACGTTTTACGATAATGGTCGTTTATCGAAAATTTGATTTAAAGAAATTTTTTTTGAATTATGTAGTTTACCCCTAACTTCTTCTTCTGCTTCCGGATATTCTTGGTCAAATGGTGCAACTACCCAGTCTATCACTGTAACTTCTACAGGTGATTATAAGGTAACTGTGATTGATGTAAACGGCTGCTCAGGTTCGTCAGATATAATACATGTTGATGTTAACTCTGCTATGACAGTATCAGTAACTGCTAACGGCCCTGTTGAATTCTGCGAAGGACAAAGCGTAACTCTTACTGCAACCGCTTCTAATGCTGCTTCTTATCAATGGTATCAGAATGGTGGTGCAATGTTGGGAGGAAACAGTTCTTCAATAACTGTGACATCTGCCGGCAGCTATTCTGTGGTGGCTACAACAGAAAATGGATGTGCCGGCACTTCATCTGTAACAATTGTTCATGTTGGTGTAGAACCAACTGCTTATGCCGGAATGGATGAAATGATTTGTCCGGGCGCAAGCGTAACATTGACTGCAACAGGTGGAGAAAACTTCCTGTGGAGCAATGGTGCTACAACCCAGTCAATCACTGTTTCGCCTGAAGAGGCAACGGATTATATTGTGAGTGTAAGCAACAACTTCTGTTCTCAGGTGGCTACAGATACTGTAAACGTTAACGTAGCTGAACTTCCGGTTGCTGCTATTCATGCATCAGATAATCCTTCACTTGGAAATCCTGTGAACTTCACTGATGTTTCTGGTGATAACAGTATCGTATCATGGTTCTGGGATTTTGGTGATGGCAACAGTTCTGCTACTCAAAACACTCATCATACATATGACTTTGAAGATGTTTTTACTGTAATACTTACAGTTGAAAACCAATACGGCTGCTCGGCTTCTGATACAGTTGAGGTTGAAGTGCAACAGGTTATTATTATTCCGAATATTATCACTCCAAACAATGATGGTTTCAATGACGCATTAGGTGTGAAAAATAACGGAGTTGACGATTACGGTATCACTATCTTCAACCGTTGGGGACAAATTGTTTACGAGCGCGAAGCACGTGAAATCAACTGGGATGGAAGAACCAATTCAGGTGTTGCACTTGAAGAAGGAACCTACTTCTATATTCTGAAAGTTAATAACCCGAATGGAAGCATGGGAAGTTGGGAACAAACAGGATTTATTACCTTACTTAGATAATAAATCAAGTCATTAGCGTTTTGATATTAGTCCCACATTTTCAATTGATTAGGATTTTGTTCTTTGAAATATTGTAATTGAGTTTCTTGAAACAGTTGGTTTATGGGCGTTTTCTCAAAAATTGAGATGCTCAAAATCTGTAGAATTTCGTAGAG
>CANJWH010000038.1 GCA_947478465.1 Bacteroidota bacterium | reverse complement strand
CCCTCAGTAGAGTGTTGCGTCACCCTGAACTTGTTTCAGGGTCTCATTAAAAAGATGCTGAAATAAATTCAGCATGACGACTACCGAAATTCTTCTAAAAAATTTTCCGAAGCAATAATATCATCACGCAACACTCTGTCGTTGTTCATGAATTTTACTTTTTTGCGATATGCAGAGAATATCTTTTCTAATTGCGGTGAAGTTTTCTTGGGTCTTCTGAAATCCAATGCCTGCGCTGCTGTCAGCAGTTCTATTGCAAGAATAGTGTAGGTGCTGCGCATCACTTTATATCCTTTTACTGCAGCATTTGCACCCATGCTCACATGGTCTTCCTGACCATTGGATGAAGGAATTGAATCAACAGAAGATGGTGTACACAGTTGTTTGTTACGGCTCACAATTGATGCAGCAGTATATTGAGGAATCATTAATCCGGAATTGATACCGGCATTAACAATCAAATAACTTGGAAGATTGCGCGAACCTGAAATTAATTGAAAAGTTCTGCGTTCTGAAATACTTCCAAGTTCAGCCAAAGCGATGGCAAGAAAATCATGTGCAAGCGCCAAAATCTGTCCGTGAAAATTTCCGGCAGAAATAATTTTATCCTCATCAGGAAAAATAGTCGGATTATCAGTAACCGAATTTATTTCCACTGAAAAAACCTGTTTCGCATAGTCAATCACATCCTTAGAAGCGCCATGAACCTGCGGGATGCAACGAAATGAATAAGGATCCTGTATGTGCTTTTTATGTTGATTAATTAGTTGGCTTCCTTTCAGGATTTTTCTGATTTCTGCAGCTGTATCAATTTGCCCTTTATGAGGACGCACATCCTGAGCAAGTTTGTCAAACGGTTCTAATCTGCCATCAAAAGCATCTAATGAAAGTGCGCTTATTATGTTTGCCCAATTCCACAATTTATCAGCATTGATAGCGCATGCAACACCAAAAGCAGCCATAAACTGTGTGCCATTCAACAATGCCAAACCTTCTTTTGATTTCAGCGTGATTGGTTTCCATTTCAAATCTGAATATAATTTTTCTGTGGCGATTTTTTTGCCTTTATAATACACTTCGCCTTTTCCTATCAATGGTAATGAGAGATGCGCCAGTGGTGCTAAATCACCTGATGCTCCTAATGAACCCTGTTCGTAAATCACAGGTAAAATATAGTTGTTGTAAAAATCAACCAGGCGCTGAACAGTTACTAATTGCACTCCCGATTTTCCAAGAGAAAGTGAAACAATCTTCAACAACAAAATCAATTTTGAAATTTCTGCGGGGACTTCGTCTCCTGTGCCGCAGGCATGCGACATTACAAGGTTTTCCTGTAATGTTCCTAAATCTTTAGGAGAAATTTTTTTATCGTAAAGCGATCCAAATCCGGTGGTAACTCCATAAACCGACTCAACTGAAGAAGCGATTTTCTTGTCTAAATATTTTCGCGATTTTTCAATTTCAGTTATTGCAGTTTTATGCAATCCGATTTTCTCTCCGCTTTCAAGCAGTTGTTTTATCTCAGCTAATGTGAGAGATTTTTTCCCGATAAGAAACATGGTTTTTCTTTTAGTGGGAACAAAGAAAAGAATTTATTTCTCTACTTTCGGGCGAATGATTTCTATTGCTCACATCATTAACCCCGTAAAAGCCAAAGATGGCTCTGAGCTATTTATTGCCCAGCCAATTGTGTTTGAGGCGATGCGCAAAGCAAAAGAGTTTGCAAGAGATGTGGATGCAGAATTATTTTCTGCGCAATATGCAGAGGACTTGGAAATTATTCCTGAGTATTTTCAAAAAACTGCAAATCTTGAAAACGCAATTCAAATCAACGGCAAGAAAAAACTTCCTCTGATAAAAGATATTCTCAGCAGATTGTATGAAAACAGTAATGCAGAATATTTTATTTATACCAATTCCGACATTATTATTTTGCCGCATTTTTACGAAACGATTGCAAAAATAATCGAGCAAGGTTACGATGCCTTTATCATTAACAGGCGTAGGATTCCGAAAATCTACAACAGTGTAAATGACTTGCCTTTTATTTATTCTGACATCGGGAAATCGCATCCCGGTTTTGATTGTTTTGTTTTTAAGCGCGAACTTTTTCCAAAATTTATTCTTGGTGAAATCTGCGTTGGAATTCCTTTCGTTGAAGCAACATTAATGCACAATCTTTTTGCTCACGCAGACAAGTGCAAACTCATTGATGATTTGCACATTACTACTCACATAGGTTTAGATGTAATGCCCAAACGCGATAAGGAATATTACAACCACAACCGAAAAGAATTTGAAAAAATCAAGAAAGAATTGCAACCGCTTTTGAGCATTAAAAAAATGCCTTACGCTGAGTATTCGTTTATAGCCCGCACATTCAAGAAAGCCTTAAACCCTGCTGTATTTTCAATGATGAACTTAGAACTGGAAACAAAATCTGTAAGTGAAAAAATCAGATTTTTGTGGAATGAATTTCGTTTCCGTTTGTTAAAGAAATAATTTCTTCAACGTATTTCCGCTCATTACTCAATCGCGGAACTTTATACTGACCACCCAATTTATTTTTTGATTTCAACCAATTGTAAAATGTGCCATGCGGCATTGATTTTAAAAGTGGCATTCGCAAAGCCATATTTTTATAGCGCTTGGCTTCATAGTCTGAGTTCAAAGATTTCAGAGCGTTATCAAGTGCTTCAGTGAAGTAATCCAGATTATCAGGCTGCTTTTCAAATTCAATCAGCCACTCATGAGCTCCCGTTTCATTTCCACTGAAATAAACCGGGGCCGCGGTATATTCTTTAATTACTGCTCCTGATTTCTGACATGCTACTTTCAATGCCTTATCTGCATTGTCAATAATCAACTCTTCGCCAAACGCATTGATAAAATGTTTGGTACGACCTGAAATTTTTATACGATAAGGATTTAGCGAAGTAAACTGAACCGTGTCACCAATTTTGTAGCGCCACAAACCTGCATTGGTAGAAATTATTAGCGCGTAGTTCACTCCTGTTTTTACTTCAGAAAGAGAGAGTGTTTCCGGGTCTTCTTTACCTTCTTCTTCCATTGGCATAAACTCATAATAAATTCCGTAATCCAGCATCAGCAGTAATTCCTGTGAGTTGCGCTGATCCTGAATTCCGAAGAACCCTTCCGATGCTGTATAGGTTTCTAAGTAGTGCATTTTAGAGGAAGGAATTATAGCTTTGAATTGCTCTCGGTATGGTGTAAAACTTACTGCTCCGTGAAAAAAAACTTCAAGGTTCGGCCATATTTCATGAATATCTTTCTTGCCTGTTTTTTCCAAAATGTAGCGCAACAAAACCAGCGTCCAGGAAGGCACACCCGAAAGACTTGTTACATTCTCGCTCATCGTTGCATCCGCCATTTTTTTAATTTTTTCTTCCCACTCATTCATCAGCGCAATCTCCAGATTTGGCGTTCTTATAAATTCTGCCCAGTAAGGTAAATTCTGCATAATGATGGCAGAAACATCACCGTAATAAGATTCATTATCTACTGAAATAACACTGTGGCTTCCTCCCATTGCCAAGCCTTTTCCGCTGAATAATTCAGTATCAGGATAATTGCTGCAATAAAGCGAAAGCATGTCTTTCCCTCCGCGGTAATGACATTGTTCCAATGATTCTAAACTGACCGGAATGAATTTACTTTTATCGCTTGTTGTTCCCGAAGATTTTGCGAACCACTTTATTTCGGTATTCCACAAAAGATTTTGTTCGCCTTCCATCAAACGCAGAACATAAGGCTTAATGGCTTCATAATCCTGCACAGGCACGCGCTTGCGGAATGTTTCACGGTTTCTTATGCTCTTGTAATCATAGCTTTTACCCCACTCTGTATTTTGTGCTGCGTTGATTAATTTCATAAGCCATTCAGCTTGCACATCATGAGGGTATTTCATAAAAAGCTCAATCTGGTGCATCCGCTTTTTCATGAGCCATGATATAAATGAATTGATAATCATGACTTATTTTTCTTTTTTAAAAACCATTTCTCAATTTCTTCTAACGACAATGCATTAAACGTCATTTGTTTGGTCAATCCGCCTTTACGCGCAGCCAATGTTCCATAGTGCATATCGTAATAACCTTCCATTTTATGCGCATCGGGATTGATGGAAATCATCACACCTTTTTCCATACAATAAGGAATCCATGTCCAGTCAATATCCAAACGATTTGGATTGGCGTTTAGTTCAATCACTACATTATTTCCAGCACAGGCATCAATAATTTTTTTGTGGTCAATCGGATAGCCAGGACGCGATAATAAAAGTCTGCCCGTAGGATGTCCTAGAATTGTTGTGTGCGGGTTTTCTATTGCCCGAATTAATCTTGCTGTCGCTTTTTCTTCATCCATTTTCATTGCAGAGTGAATAGAAGCCACAACAAAATCAAAGGAAGAGAGAATCTCATCATTATAATCCAATGAGCCATCAGGCAAAATATCTGCTTCAATACTTTTGAAAATTTTGAATGGTTTTAATTTTTCATTCAGTTCATCAATCTCTTTGTGTTGCTCAATAATTTGTTCTGGCTTCAATCCTTTTGCATAAACTGCATACTGCGAGTGATCACTAATTCCGAGGTATTCATAACCCAACTCTTTGCAATAATTTGCCATTTGCTCCAGCGTGTGAACTCCATCACTGTAAGTGGTATGATTGTGTAATATTCCGCGCAAATCGCTGAGCTGAACAATATCATTCAGCATGTTTTGTTCATTTAATTTCTTCTCAAATTTTCCTTCACGCAATTCAGGAATAATAAAATTCCAGCCTGCATTTTTATAAATTTCCTCTTCAGATGACGCTGCACTTATCTCAGTAATACCGAGGAAAGAAAGGTGTTCAGGCGTTGCAGTAGTTTTAAACAGAGTGGAATAAAAATCTTCTTTTTTGCAAAGAAAAATTTCAACTGCAACAGAGTTATTTATCCGAAACGTAATTTTTTCTTCATCTTCTTTCCTTTCTGAGACCTCAAATCCTTTTTGGTTTTTAAGAAAAGAAGAAATATCCCCTCTTGCAGCAACTACCAACTCAATTTTTTCCAATTCACTGCAGCGTCTTCTAATTCCACCCGTTAAAGATACTTGTTCTGCAACATCTGATTTTTCAATGGTTTCAAAAAGTTGCAAAGCAATCGGTTCCAATTTAGCATAGAGAAACTTTGAAGAATTCGCCTGAATAAATTCAATGCTTTTTATTACTTCATCTTGAGTTTTTTCTCCAAAACCTTTGAGTGTTACCAAACGATTTTCGTTACACGCATAAAGTAATTCACCAACCGATTCTACTTCTAATTCTTTCCAAATGGTGCGAACTTTCTTGGGACCTAACCCTTTTACCGAAAGCATTTCAAGAACTCCAACGGGTGTTTCTGATATTAATTCATCCAAATCTTTCAGTGTTCCTGAAGCAATTATCTCATTAATTTTTGCGTGAGTCCCCTTTCCAATACCATCAATCTTTTCAATTTCTGCAGGACTCATGCTTTCAAGCGGCTGTGGCAAGCGTTCAATTTTAAAGGAATTTGCCATATATGACTTCACCTTAAACTCATTGCCATCATGTAATTCTGTGAGTTTTCCTGTGAGTTTAAATATGCCCGCTATTTCTTTGTTGGTCATTGTGCAATATTAGCTGAAAAATAGAATTATTTAGTTGTTTAGAAACATTCCAAATTCGCACAGAATTAGTAATTTCGCTGAGTTTTTAAAAAAAATGGAAATCACAAAAGAAAAAGTATTAGACGCGCTGAGCAACGTAATTGAACCCGATCTGGGAAAAGATTTAGTTACGCTCAACATGATAAAAGATGTAGAAGTTGACGGCAAAAAAGTCAGCTTTTCGGTTGTACTCACTACTCCCGCTTGTCCTTTAAAGGAGTTAATTCAAAATGCCTGCATTAATGCAATAAAGCACTATGTAGACAAAGAAGCGGAAGTAAAAGTGAATATGACATCCAATGTTACTTCAAAACAAAGCAGTAAAACATCAATTGCAGGAGTAAAAAATTTTATAGCTGTGGCTTCAGGTAAAGGCGGAGTTGGAAAATCAACAATTTCAGCCAATCTTGCTGTGGCTTTGTCAATGCAAGGTGCAAAAGTTGGAATTCTGGATGCCGATATTTACGGACCATCAATTCCAATCATGTTTGATGTGCAGAATGAAAAACCCGGAGTAAGAAAAGTAGGCGAGAAAAGCATGATGGTTCCTGTAGAAAACTACGGAGTTAAAATTCTTTCCATTGGTTTTTTTGCAGAAACCAATCAGGCAGTTGCATGGCGCGGACCAATGGCAACAAAGGCTTTGACACAAATGTTTTTTGATGCAGACTGGGGGGAACTGGATTATTTAATCATTGATTTGCCTCCCGGAACCGGTGATATTCACCTTTCGTTAGTACAAGCTGTTCCACTAGCTGGTGCAGTGATTGTGAGTACTCCGCAAACTGTTGCTTTGGCTGATGCACGTAAAGGTGTTTCCATGTTTCAGATGCCGGCTATTAATGTTCCTGTATTGGGATTAGTTGAGAATATGGCTTGGTTCACACCTGAGGAATTACCTGACAATAAATACTACATCTTTGGAAAAGATGGAGCAAAAGCATTAGCGGAACAACTCAACATTCCTTTGCTCGGTCAAATTCCTTTAGTTCAAAGTGTAAGGGAAGCTGGCGATGCAGGAAGACCTGCTGTTTTACAGGAAAACACACCAATCGCAAAAGCTTTAATGGACATGGCAAAAAATGTGGCGCAACAAGTGGCAATCAGAAATGCAACTATGGCTCCTACTGAAAAAGTAGAAATGACTCGCAGCTAGTTTTGCCGGAAATGATAAAAGACAAAAAAATTCTCGATAAGGTTGAAAGTGCCCTGCAAACCATGCGTCCTTTTCTGGAAGCAGATGGTGGTGACATGGAATTAGTAGAAGTAACCGACAACTTCATTGCAAAAGTGAAATTACTGGGGGCCTGCAGCAGTTGCCACATGAGCACAATGACTTTAAAAGCCGGAATTGAAGAAGCCGTAAAAAGGGCCGTTCCGGAAATTATTGCTGTAGAAGCAATAAATATTGAATAACAAGCAGCAAAAAAAATTATTTTTGGCAAATTTTTTCAAAATACGATGAGCAAAACAACAGAAGTAACAAAAGACATTACCATTCTTTTCGCAGGAGATTCCGGTGACGGAATTCAACTTGCGGGAACACAATTCACCAACACTACTGCTCTTTTCGGAAACGACTTGAGTACATTCCCTAACTTTCCGGCCGAGATACGCGCCCCGCAAGGCACCCTGGCAGGTGTTTCGGGTTTTCAGTTGCGTTTCAGCAGTATAGAAATTTATACACCTGGCGACATTTGTGATGTGCTTGTGGTGATGAATGCAGCTGCCCTTAAGGCTAATTTAAAACAGTTAAAAACAGGCGGAATTATTATTGCCAACAGCGATGGATTTGATCCTAAAAATCTTGGATTAGCAAAATACCCGGCTGGTGTAAACCCGCTTAAAGATAACTCACTCGAGAAATATAAAGTTCACGAAATTGATGTTACCAAACTTACAAAAGAATGCCTGAAAGAATCGGGATTGGGTATCAAAGAAATTGACCGTACAAAAAACATGTTTGTGCTTGGATTTATTCTTTGGATGTTCAACCGCGATATGGATAACACCATCAAGTACATCACCGATAAATTCAAGAAGAACCCGGCTGTGATGGACGCGAACATCAAAACGCTGAAAGCAGGTTACCATTTTGGAGATACAAGCGAAACATTTACAACCCGTTTTCAGGTTGAAAAAGCCCAACTTGAAAAAGGTGAATACCGCAACATAATGGGAAATCAGGCAGCAGCCATAGGACTTGTTGCCGCAGCTGAACGATCAGGTTTAACATTGTTTTACGGAACATATCCTATAACTCCTGCTACGGACATATTACATGAACTTTCACGATATAAAAATTTTGGAGTTAGAACCTTTCAGGCTGAGGACGAAATTGCAGCAATTGGCTCTACCATAGGTGCATCATTTGGAGGTGCTTTGGCTGTTACAGCTTCATCAGGTCCCGGAATTGCTTTAAAAGGGGAAGCAATCGGATTGGCACTAATGCTGGAAATTCCGTTGGTAATTATCAACATTCAACGTGGTGGACCTTCAACAGGCTTACCTACAAAAACAGAACAATCAGACTTGCTTCAGGCATTGTACGGACGAAATGGAGAAGCTCCAGTTCCGGTTGTTGCTGCCTATTCTCCTTCTGATTGTTTTACAACAGTTTTTGAAGCCTGCAGAATTGCGGTTGAACATATGACTCCTGTTTTCTTTATGTCTGACGGATATATTGCAAACGGTTCTGAGCCTTGGAAATTTCCAACAACAGATCAGCTTCCAACTATAAAAGCTGTTTTTGCAGAACCAAGAAAAGAAGGTGATGAAAAATTTATGCCCTATAAACGTGATGAGAAATTAGTTCGCAAATGGGCTATTCCCGGAACAAAGGGCTTAGAACATCGTGTAGGCGGAATTGAAAAAGAAGACATTACCGGAAACATTTCTTACGACCCCGATAACCATGAGCACATGGTAAAAACACGTGCGAAAAAAGTAGAAAATATTGCTGATTCAATTCCATTGCAAAAAATTGACCACGGAAAAGAAAAAGGGAAATTGCTGGTTGTTGGTTGGGGATCTACATACGGTTCAATTAAAGCAGCAGTAAATGAAGCTATAGAAGAAGGGTATGATGTTTCTCATGTACACATTAAATATTTGAATCCATTTCCAAAAAATTTAGGCGAAATACTTTACAATTTCGAAAAGATTATTGTTCCTGAAATGAACAACGGTCAATTGGTAAAAGTTTTGCGTGATAAATATTTAGTGCCTGCTATTCCTTTCAATAAAATAAAAGGTATGCCATTTAGTGCCGCAGAAATAAAAGATAAAATTGTTGAAACGCTGAAAAAATAATTTAAGTTATGTCAGAAACTATCGAAAAACCTTATACAGCTAAAGATCTTGAAACCGACCAGGATGTGCGTTGGTGCCCCGGTTGCGGAGATTACTCTATCTTAAAACAAGTTCAAAAAGTTGTTCCTGAATTGGGAATAAAACAAGAAAACCTTGTTTTCGTTTCAGGAATTGGATGCTCTTCACGTTTCCCATATTATATGGAAACATTTGGAATGCACAGTATTCACGGCCGCGCTACTGCCATTGCAAGCGGACTGAAAGCGGCAAGACCCGAATTAAGTGTTTGGATTGTTACCGGTGACGGAGATGCTTTGTCTATTGGAGGAAATCATTTGATTCATATTCTCAGAAAAAACTTTAACGTAAATATTCTGCTTTTCAACAACCAGATTTATGGTTTAACAAAAGGACAATATTCACCAGCTTCTGAAGAAGGAAAAATCACTAAGTCTTCACCAATGGGTTCAATTGACCATCCTTTCAATCCTTTGGCACTTTGCCTTGGTGCTGATTCAACATTTATTGCTCGCACTATGGACAGAGATCCAAATCACCTGCGTGATGTATTGAAACGTGCAAACGACCACAAAGGGACCTCAATGGTTGAGATTTACCAGAACTGCAACGTATTTAACGATGGTGCATTTTTCATTTATACTGATAAAGAAACCAAAGCTGTTGAAACACTTTTCTTAGAGCAGGGTAAGCCATTGATTTTTGGTGAAGGAAAAAATAAAGGAATAAAGTTAGACGGATTTAAACCTGTTATTGTTGATTTAACAGATGGCACAGCTGCCAGCGACTTGTGGATACATGACGAAACTGACCGAGTAAAAGCAGGCTTGTTAAGCCGCTTCTTTGACAGTCCTAAAACAGAAGGACATTTACCCCGTCCATTTGGAGTGTTTTATACCGAGTCTCGCTACTGCTATGAAGATGCTTTGGTTGAACAGATAACAACGAGTATTTCAAAATCAGGCAAGGGGGATTTAAATAAGTTGCTTAAAGGCAGCAATACCTGGACAATTGCATAAATAAAAAAGGGGCTTTAAGCCCCTTTTTTATTTTACTTTTCAATGAAATATCAGACCAAAAAGAATCGCTGAAAAAACAGTTGCCATAAGAATTACCAGCAACAAAATATTCAGCCATCGTGGTGTTCCCGGGCGATTACGTAAATGTCCCATAACGGGTACAAATACAAGCAAAACAAAAATTACAAGAAGAAAATAGTTCAAACGAATCAGGCAGGAAGAACAAGGCTTTCTTTAACCGCATATACCACAATTCCAGCGGTATTTTTCACACCTATTTTTGCCATAATATTTTTGCGGTGAGTAATAATGGTATGGTTACTCAGAAATAATTTATCTGCTATTTCTTTATTAGTAAAACCTTCTGCTATCAATTTTACAATCTCAATTTCACGATTACTCAGATTCACCGGCTCGCAGCAACTGGCTACTTTGCTTACATCAATGTAAGAGGTATTTTCTTTTACAATTGATTCTATAATTTTTCCACAGAAAAAATTTGTTCCTTTTCCAGTGGCTTTAATAGCATCAATTACTTCTTCTTTCCCGCAATCTTTTAAAATATAGCCTGTAACCCCACTCTCTATTGCTTTAAAAACCGAGCTCTGACTATAATAGGTTGTGATGGCTAGAACCTTCAAATCAGGATTTGTAAGCAAAGATTTCTGTATGTCTTTCAACTCAAAATTCTGAGAATTGAAATCAATTACAAGTAGGTCAATTTTTTTTGACTTTACCTGCGTATGTAATTCTTCGCTATCATTTGCCTCACCTGCAACCAAAACTGCTTTATCAACCGATAAAATAGACTTCAGTCCTTCCCTTACAAGGTAATTTCCATCGGCAAGAAAAACATTAATCTTATTCATCAAAAAAGTTATTTAGAATGATTTTAAATAATGTACAAATATAGAGTCATTCTTAAACAATACAATGAAAAGTTTTAAGAAATTTCAATTACAAGATTATCACTTGCAGCTATTGTGTTTTTAAACACAGTTCTTGCTTCGTTAAGCAATGCAGATATATCTCCGTAACGAGAAGAATAATGACCAATTATGAGTTTATTAACTTCAGCTTTTAATGCAAAAGTTGCCGCTTGCAATGCTGTTGTATGGTACCTGTTAGTAGCCTTTTCAAGCAATTCATGAGCAAAGGTTGATTCATGATAAAGCAAGTCAACCCCTTTTACATAAGGAATTATACTTTCATCATAAATAGTATCCGAACAAAATGCATATGTTCTTGTTTCTTTTGCAGGAAAAGTAAGTTCGTCATTAGGAATAGCTTTTCCCTTTTCATCAACAAAATCAATTCCGTTTCTAATTTCATCAATCTTAGAAAACGGGATATTGTATTCCCGGATCTTTTCTCCTTTCATGCTTTTGGGACGAGGCTTTTCAACAAACTTAAACCCCCAGCAGGGAATACGGTGATTCATTGGGAAGGAATAAACAAAGGCTTCATTGGTTTCAAGAATTAATTGTTCTCCTTTTTCTACTAATTCGTGAAAGTGTAATTCATAACTCAATCGGGTATCAGAGGCTTTGAGTTGCAGATCTATTATCTCTTTTAGTTTAGGTGGACAAAACACGTGCATAGGCTTATTTCTGCTGTATAAATGCAGACTTGAAAGCAAACCGAAGAGACCTAAATAATGATCACCATGTAGGTGGCTAATAAAAATATGATCAAAAAGACGCGGACGGATTTTATTCCGTCTCATTTGAAGTTGTGTGCCTTCCCCGCAATCTATCAAAAAAAACCGCTCAAGCACTTGCAGCACTTGAGCGGTAGGATTTCGGTCAATAGTAGGCGTAGCAGAACCACAACCGAGTATGGTCAGCTTTAAACTCATTTATTTTCCGGAAACAATCATCTTTTTTGTGATTGTTTTTGAACCGTTACTTAATGAATAGAAATAGGTTCCTGCGTTAAGTTTTTCAGAACTGAAAACAATTGAATTGGTTTTAGCTTGTGCTTGAATTTTTTCTGAATAAACGCGTTTACCAATCATATCAAATACTGTAAAATCAATGTTTCCTGCTGTTGGAGTAGAAAATTTGATAGTAGTATTTCCTGTGAAAGGATTTGGAATGTTTTGAATTACATCAAATGAAGTTGTTTCTAACTGCTCAACTGCATTAGTAGTATGCAAAGTATAAGGACCTCCATCAAAAAGAGTAGGTAATTCAGGTACTGCCTGACCTTGTACAGTTCCAGGAAAATTTACTGGTAAATCTCCAATAACAGGGAGGGTTACTACAGTACTTCCTGTTGTAAGAGATTTTATCTTTAAGGTATCTGTCCCTACGGCATCTGATGTAGTCCCAGCAATATCAATTGACCCGGAAGACCCAGCATTATAAGTGCATCCTGAAGGGTTGCAAGTTGCATCAAGACCAGACAAAAGACCGGTTACATTAAAAGTAACACTGGTAATTGTAATGTCAAGAGTTGCTGGCAGAAAAGAAATAAATTGCTGAAGAGCCGGAACAGAAGCTGCTAAGTCTGCGGTGTTGACAGTTAAAGTTGATGGTATAGCTGACATTGCAATATTTGTTGAGTAAGGAGTCCCAACAGTGTAATTAGGCAATGCTCCTGATGCAGGAGTAAATGGATTAGCTTGCGCGAATACACTAATATTAATGGATAATAAGGTAATAAAGAGTAAGAATTTTTTCATTGTTTTTGTTTTTAGTATTTATATGTGTGCAAACATAAGAATTTTCTTATAAAAAAAATGCCCCGCAGAATTGCGGGGCATTTTTTACAATGATTAAAATCAGGTTATTTACCTGCTACAACCATTCTTTTTGAAATTGTAGTGTTACCGTTTGTTAAAGTGTAAACATAAACACCTTGAGCTAATTCAGAAGCATTGTATTTGATTTTGTTCAAACCTGATACAGCACCAATTTTTTGGCTGTGAACCTGCTCTCCAAGAATATTGAAAACTTTGAAATCAACATTAGTGCTAGTAGGAGTAGTGAAGTTGATAGTAGAAACTCCTGAAGTTGGGTTAGGAATATTCTGACCTAATTCAAATAAATTAGAGTTAAGAGTTTCAACACCGTTACAGTTATTAATTGTAATAATGTAGTTAGCAATAATTGACTGAGGAGCATCGAAAGTACCAAGAAGAGGATGTGTTACGTTTGCAGTAACATATACGATTAAAGGCCATGTTCCTTCGTCAGCAGTAAGTGGGTCACCTTCTAATTGAAGACATCCACTTGCTCCTCCTGGAAAGGTGCAATCTGTAGGTGAACATGCAAATGTAAAGTGGATATCAGAAGGGATACCAGAAGTGTCTCCTGCAGCAACAATAATTTTTGCAGAGTCAACTTTAATGTAGTTCATTGTTAAGGTTACAACTCCAACTCCTGGGAAGTTTACAGTTGTATCAGATGGAAGAACAACAGTAATTGTTTGTGAATAATGTTGGTTTGAGCATGCATCAGGAAGATATCCCATAGCACTGTCAGGGTAAATTCCAGGGTCTCCTGCAAACTGAGCATCAGGAGTACAAGCTTGTGCATTAGCTTTCTGTGCCACTAATATTGCACATGAACCAATCATTAAAAAAGAAAGTAATTTTTTCATCATTTGTTTTGTTTTAAGGTTTTTAATTGATTTGAGTGTTTAATTAACTGTGCAAATATAGAAATTATCTTATCTTGTATGTAAAATGTTGGAATTTTAACATTTAATATATTAACAAAAATAAGAAAGCCGCTCTTTAAAGACAGAAGCGGCTTTCACATTAAATCAAAGTGATTTTTACTTTCCAGTAACAATCATACGTTTAGTAATACTGTTCTTGCCGTTTGTTACGGTATAGAAGTATGCACCCGGTGCAAGTTTTTCAGACGTGTAGTTTATTGTATTAACACCTGTTACAGCATTGATTTTGGTGTTATGAACCTGTCTTCCAATCATGTCATAAACATAAAAATTAACAGGCTCTGCAGATGGGCTGTTAAATTTAATTGTTGTTCCACCACTAAAAGGGTTTGGAATATTTTGCAATACGTCAAATTTTGAACTGTTAAGTGATTGAACACCTAAAGCTTCTCCTACATGTAATTTATATACTTCTTGGGAATAAGGTAAAACAAGAGGGTCGCCACCTGTTCCTGTGCTGTCTAATACACCATAGATGATTACATCAAATGTTACTGGGTATGCACCAGCACTATCATTTACAGTTCCTGAAATAATAAAACATCCTTGTGTTCCTCCTAGATAAGTGCAATTACCCAAACTGCTGCCGCATCCATAAGTTAATCCATTCGGAAGGCCTCTTACAGAATCAAGCTGAATGCTATCAACAAAAACTGTAATAACTGAAACTGTAGTATCAGTAGGAACAGAAATAGTAACTGTTTGCTCATAATATTGCCATCTGTTAGTTGTGCTATCTGGTGTCATAGGATAAATAAGCCCAACAGCATTAGGGTCAGGTGTACAAATCTGACCAAAACTAGTTGTAATGATAGCTGTAATTGAAAATATTGAGAGTAGAATTTTTTTCATAATTTATTTAGTAGTTTTAATTTTTGATTTAATTGAAAAACTATGCTTGTTTGTCGGTATCGCGTTCAATTTCTTCCATAAAAAGAAGGTCAACAGCTTCGCTAACTGTAGGAGCGATATTTAGGATAGTGTCCAATTGTGAAATAGAGATTAATTTCATTACTGAACGCTGCAATCCAGTGAGGACAAATGTTCCGCCAGAATTTTTGCAAAGGCGGTTTGCAACAAGAATTGCACTCAATCCCGAAGAATCGCAATAGCGGGTATCAGTCAGGTCAATGATAATATTTTTAAAACCCTCAGAATTCAGGACAACAAGTTCCGATTTCAGCGAAGGAGAAATATGACTATCCAATTTCTCATCTTTGAGATTGATTTGGGCATATTTTTCTTTTTTTTCAATTGTATAGCTGTTGTTGCTCATATGTGGTTATATTTAAAAATCAAAAGTAGCAAAATTTAGTTCGCCAAATTTATAAAACATTTTTTCAGAAAAAAATTTATGAAGCTAAAAGATACAAAACCGCCATACGAATTGCTACTCCATTTTCAACCTGCTGTAGAATGACCGAATGCTTTGAGTCAGCAACATCGCTGGTTATTTCCACTCCCCTGTTGATTGGCCCTGGGTGCATGATGATTATTTCTTTTTTAAGCGAATCTAAAATCTGTTTGTTCAACCCATACATCATCACATATTCCCGCAGAGAAGGGAAATATTGAATATCCTGTCTTTCCAATTGAATCCGCAACATATTTGCAACATCGCACCATTGCAGAGCTTTTTTCATGTCATGCTCTACTTTTACATTTAATGCACTGATGTATTTCGGGATAAGAGTTGTTGGTCCGCAAACCATCACTTCTGCTCCCATTTTTTGCAGGCAATAAATATTTGAAATTGCCACTCTTGAGTGAAGAATATCACCAATTATAGCAACTTTTACACCTTTCAAGTCGCCTAATTTTTCGCGTATAGAAAAAGCATCTAACAAGCCTTGGGTAGGATGCTCGTGCGCACCATCACCTGCATTTACAATTTTTGCTTTCACATGATTTGCCAGAAAAAGCGGAGCGCCCGGTTTCGGATGACGCATTACAACAATATCCACTTTCATTGCCAGAATATTGTTGACCGTATCAATAAGCGTTTCGCCTTTACTGACTGATGAAGAAGATGCAGCAAAATTTACCACATCGGCTGATAATCTTTTCTCGGCAAGTTCAAAGGAAAGTCTTGTGCGTGTTGAGTTTTCGAAGAAAATATTAGCAATTGTAATATCGCGAAGGGAAGGAACTTTTTTAATCGGACGGTTAATGACTTCCTTAAACTGATCAGCCTGTGAAAAAATGAGTTCAATATCGTTTTTGGTGATGTACTTTATTCCAAGAAGATGTTGAACACTAAGTTGACTCATAGTTTATTGCTCATTTTTGAAGTAGTAATACTTTGTCTTCTCCGTCTGTTTCTTTCCATTCAACAGAAACTTTTTCTGTTGAAATTGTGTCTACAGTTTTTCCTACATAATTTGGCATAATAGGCAAGTGGCGACTAAATCTGCGGTCAATCAGCACCAGTAATTCCACTAATTGTGGTCTGCCGAAATCCATCATTGCGTCTAACCCTGCACGAATTGTTCTTCCTGTAAAAAGTACATCGTCTACCATAATAACTTTTTTGTCTTCCAGAAGGAAATCAATCTGGGTAGGCTTTGCTAAATGCTGCTCACCTCTGCGAAAATCATCACGGTAAAAAGTGATGTCAAGATTTCCATAAGGAATAGTTTTATTGCCTGTTTTCTCAGTAATCAGTTTATGAATGCGCTGTGCCAGAAAAATTCCACGCGGCTGCAAACCTATGATGGCAGATTGTTTAAAGTCGTTGTGATTTTCTATTAACTGGCAGCAAAGACGGTTAATGGTAAGCCCGAAACTTTTGCTGTCTAATATTAACCGTGGCTGGGTGGACATTTCGGAGTGCAAACTTACATGAAATAATTCAGCAAATAAAAATTATTCGCGTTTATCAATAAACTTGACAGGCTTGCGGCTCATTTCCGGGTTTTGCATAACATTTATTTCGGCCGGTGAAACAAATTTAATGGTTGGGGTTACCCGAACTTTAGCACGAAAATGGTCAGTGATAATTTTTATTACCAAATCTGATTTCTCTTTGGAAGCAACATGAATTAGTATTTCATCTGTTCCTATTTCATTGGTAAAAACCTCAACAATATAATTTTCCACTTCATTAATATTATTCAAAATATCATACAAAGCAGGAGGAAACAAGGTTGTTCCTTTATATTTTATCATTTGCTTTTTTCTGCCGATAACAGGTCCAAGCCTCATTGTATTTCTTCCGCAAGCACATTTTTCAGTATGATGAAAACAGATGTCACCTGTTTTAAAACGCACTAATGGCATACCTTCCACACCAAGCGTTGTAATTGTTACTTCACCAGCTTCTTCTTCTTTAACAGGATTATCATAATCATCCAGAAATTCAACGATGATTAACTCAGGATGATGATGCCCTCCTCTACCCTCTTGACACTCAGTAAAGGCAGTTGCCATTTCGGTAGAAGCATAAGTACTGAATAATTCAATGTTCCATTTCTCTTTTATTTTTTCTCCAAGTGTGTTCAGCGTATAATCTGAATTGCGGATAGGCTCACCAATGCAGATGGCTTTTTTAACAGATGTGTTGCGATAATCAACATTATTTTTCTCAGCAAAATCAATAAGCTTAAGAATGAACGAAGGAACAGTTACTAATGCTGTTGGCGACATTTTTCTAATCGTATCCCACTGCAGTTCGGGCATTCCTGCACCTACGCGGATAATGCCTGCTCCTAATTTTCGTGCTCCTAGAAAATATGCAAGTCCTGCCATGAAACGCCTGTCAATAGTGGTCATCAATTGGTATACTTCACTTTTAGAACCACCTGTAGTAGCAAAAGAAATAGCTTCATTATAGGCCAGACGTTCTAAATCTTTTTCAGTCATGGCAAAGGTTACAGGATCGCCAAGTGTACCTGATGTAGTTACATAATCAATGATTTTATTTTTGGGAACGCAGATAAAATCATCATTGAATTGCTGCAAATCATCTTTGGTTGTAACCGAAATTTTTCGCAGATCTTCCAGTGTTTTTATTTTCTCAAAATCAATTCCGTTTTGCTGAAAAATTCGTTGATAGTATTTTGAATTCTTAGAAATATAAGCCAGTTGTTCTTGCAGAAGTTTTTCTTGCAAACTTTTTATTTCTGATGATGACTTGGTTTCTATTTCTGGTAACATCTCGGTGTCTCCGTGCCTCTATGGTTAATCTTCTCCTCGGATTTTCTTCAAGCTATTTTCTATTTTCACTTTTTCCGGTTCAGTAGCAATTTCTTTTGTCAATGCAATTTCATAACAAATCTCTGCTTCATGTGGTTGGTTGTTTTTTGCATAATAATCACCCAACAGCCAATAAGTGAGGTAGTATTCTGGATTAGCTTTTTCAAAAGCATAGGTTGCATCATAATTCATAGTAAACTCATCCATGCGCAAGCCTTCCTGCATTTGATTTTTTATGTCTTTAAAAAACAAAAAGTCTTCAAATGATTTAGAATCTACAAAATCGTCTTCCCATATTAAAAGTGAGTCAACTGTCAATTCCTCTATCTGATTTAACTTGGGAAACACCGAAAACACGCTGTCTAAATTATAGCAAACGTAATCGCCCAATTGAAAAGGCGAAGTTGAAACCCATGCGAGTTTTTTTGACGGCTGAAAAATAACACTGTGGTGTGCCAGCAATTGATTTACTGCTTTTTCATTACCCATGCCAATATCCGAATCGCCCAATCCAAAGCGGTCGCGCAAAATATCTGCTGCTTCCTGAATATCCATTTCGGGTGATTCATTCAGCAACTCTTCCATCCGTTTGTAGCGGTAAGCCGAAGCACTTTCTTTTATTTGTTTCTGATTCAATTCGTCAGATGCAAACTCCGGTGATTGAAAATGATTAGTGGAGATTAAACGGTTTCCTTCAGGCTTAAATAAAATTGTTTTTGCCGGAGATTTTTCAATTAAAGCAGCACGGTTATCCTTTGCTGAACCAATTAAAATAGATTCAGAAACAAACGTCTCCCGTTTTTTTGCAATCACAAATGCTTCGTCAATAGTAGAAGCATATTGCAAAATTTCGCGAGCTACCAAAGAAATAGGTGTTGCTGAAGCTATAGGTGGTTGTGATTTTGCGGCATTAATTGTTACTGTTAATCCTTCCATATTCATTCCGGAAACTCCACCCGTAAAACCTGCCCAGGTGATGGTCATAAATTTATGTCCACTATCGGGATTGTAAAAACAAACGATTTTGTCTTTAGCAAAATCATCGCCTACATAAAAATCAAAATTACGCCCTATAGTTAATATACTGTCTTCAGCATCCGCATTCCACACTGCAAATGAACTGCAACCCACCACCATATTTTTATCCTGTAAGGCATGACCAATATCGTGAGCGGCATGATAGTTCAGCATACGCTGATAATTGCTGCCGATGTAATCAAATTCTTCAGAAGCCGATTGCGAGACCCCGAAAATTTCCTGTTTGTATTCTTCTTTTACATAATTAGGTAAATCGCGGTTAAACCAACCGATAAAATATTTCAAAAAATGCAGGTAAAATTCAGACGGAATTATTTTTTTGATAGAAGCCACAAAATATCTTTCCTGTTGCTGAACTAATTCTTTGGCTAATTTTCCGTGTGCCACTCCACGTTCAAAACCATCGCCTTCTAAGTACATTTCCCACAAACCCGACTCAGCTTTTTTTAGCCGGTTGTTGCCCAAAGCATAAAAATTGTTGTCTAATTGCGTGCGCTCGGTTTTTAAAACTGCGGTGTCTTTTACAACAGGCTCTTCTACTTTTGAAACAATAACAAGGTAGGTCATTCCTGCTGCTATAAGCAGCACAAAGAGAATAAGTATTCCAAGAAAAAGACGTTTAAAAAATTTCCAAACCTTCATTGCGTTTTTTAAAAAGCCGCGCTAAGGTAATGGAATATGTAAAATAGATTTACTTAGTTGTATTCCCTTCTTGAGTTTTAGGAAAAAATGAGTTAGTTAATCATGAATACCTTTTGCAAAGCCTCATCATAACTAGTTTCACCTATTAATGTTCTCCATCGGAGGTAGACATTTTCACTACGGTTTGCGGCTTTAGGGAATTCAAATAATATATAGCTTTGGTAGGTAACTAAACCAAGGTATTCCGATACCACTCGCGTGAGTTTTTCGGTTTAGCGTTTTTGAAAAATGCAGGCAATTCAGTATACAAATACCTTTTCTGACATTTTGAACTAAAATAAAACACCAACCGTTAATGCAACATAATTAGAACTTGCTTTTTGATCCAATGTTTTAGCTGTAGCGTGGTTGGTATTGTCTAATAGTTTATTTGCGTCTTTGCTGTCTTTATTGAAAAAGTTAGTGAACCCATTATTATAATTAAGGGCAAATAAAAGTGATGTGTTACCCGCAATATTCCATTCAACTCCAGCACCCACATTTAAAGCAACACGTAAAAAACCAAAAATTCCGGTCTGTTTATACACATTAACATCTTCCTGGCTATACTCAGGACCTTGAACGGTAAAGGGTGAAGTTAAAGAATCGGGATTGGCTTTGTAATATAACGTTCCATTATCATTTGCTCTGCCTTTAATTTGAAAAGACAGGTCAACACCAATTTGCCCGAAATAAGTCATATAGCCAATCTCATTAGTTTTTAATTTAAGAGCTAAAGGAATAGTAATATACTGTTGTTTATATGCTCGCGATGAAAGGAATAAAGCAGTGCTGTCATTTAATTGATAATTTACTTTGTTTACATCTTTATAATTAATGCTTCCGCCAAAATAATTTACCTCAACACCGGTTAGAAACGAATAATTTTTTGCCAGAATAAATTCGGTGATAAGTCCGTAGCCGAATTTAATTTTTGCTCCTCCATTTTCCACATCCAAATCATTAAATCTGGTTTTGTCCAAACCCAGCCAAGCCACCGATGGTGACACTTTTAATCCAAAACGAAATTTAGGTTGCTTCTCGCCTTCCTGAGCTATTACAGTCAGTACACTAAATAATATTAAAAATGTCGATATACTCTTTTTCATAGTTTTGCGTTTTTAATTTCAAGAGCAATATTAGGTATTTTTTATAATGCGATTTTCTCAGGCACTGAAAGTTATTTCTGTTCTTTTGTTGATAAGCTCATGCCGCTCGTGCGAAAACGATCCGCGCATTGATGTAGATATTTCTGAAATTCCTTATGAAGTAACAATTCAACGACTGGACAAAGATCTGTTTGATAAAAATTCAGATAGTTTGTTGCACGAAATTCCTCAATTACGAAAAAAATACGGAGCTTTTTTTGAAGTTTATTGTCGCGACATAATTAATATGCAGAGCACAAACGATACTGCACTGGCTGTTGGGCTGAAAAACTTTGTCACTAATCCTGACATCAGCGAAATCTATAAGGAAACACAAAAAATTTATCCGGAACTTTCATTTCTTGAACAGGAATTGACTGATGCATTCAAACGTTACAAACATCATTTCCCCGACAGCAATCTGCCAATAGTTGTTGCAGATTTCTCCGGTTTCAATTATGCAGTTTTTACACACGACAGCACATTAGCAATAGGACTTGAATTTTTCTTAGGTGAAAAAAGCATTTACTACGAAATGCTTGCCTGGCCTAAGTATGTTGTACGTAATATGAACAAAGCAAGTCTTCCAGCAACGGCTGTAAAAGGGTGGGCACTGAACAAATTTGAAAACAAAGATGATCAAAAAACACTTTTAGACAATATGATTTTCAATGGAAAAATTCTATACCTGTTGGATGCACTTCTTCCTGAAACAAACGACAGCCTTATTATTGCTTATAAAAACTCACAACTGGAATGGTGCAAAACCAACGAAGCCTTTATTTGGGGACATCTGCTCGAAAATAAACTAATCTACTCAACCGACCATAATGTGTTGAACAAATATACCAGCGAAGGTCCTTTTACTCCGGGACTTCCTCGCGAATCGCCTGCACGCATTGGCGAATTTACAGGCTGGATGATTGTAAGAAAATACATGACCGAAAACCCTCAGCTTAGCATAGCACAACTGATGGCAGAAAAAGATGCTCAGAAAATTCTGGCAACCTCAAAATATAAACCCAAGAAATGAAAACCTCTGAAATAAAATTTAACATCACTCTTGACGAAAACAAACTTCCCGAAACCATAACCTGGAACGCCAGCGATTCGGGAATGGATAAGGACGAAAACTGCAAAGCTATTATGCTTGCTGTATGGGATCCTAAAACCGAATCAACGCTCAAAATTGACCTTTGGACAAAAGACATGCAGGTAGATGAAATGAAAAAATTTTTTCATCAGACACTGCTATCAATGACGGATACTTTGAAGCGCTCAATCTCTGAAGATAAAATGGCTGCTGATATGAAAGATTTCTGCGAACATTTTGCCGAAAAACTGGAAATACTTCAGAAAAAGGCATGATTTAAAGCTGTAAGTAATTGATTTTTAGAATAATTACAATTAAATTTGGAATTCTGAATCAGGTTAGTTTATATTTGTAGGCTTTACCAAAATGAAATAACCGACCAATAATATAATATGATAGTTAAAAGCTTTACCAAAGCAATCAAAGGAATTAGTGTAATTACCGCCAGTGTTCTTTCCTTTTCATATCCAGCAATTGCACAACAAGCTCTGTTGACAAACGATGGTGCTATGTTCTATGTTAATGGCGCTACAGTTCTTGTTGACGGGCACGTTGATAATCAGGCAGGCACTCTTGTTAACCTTGGCACAATGGACATCAATGGTGATATTGTTAACGATGCACAATTAGGTGGTAACGGAAGTCCGCTTCCGGGCAGCAATGGACTTTTTCAGGTTGCCGGTGATTGGAGAAACAACAACGTTTTCTTTGCAGGTACCGGAAAAGTATTGTTGGACGGAGCAATTCAGGGAATAACAGGTATTTCTCCATCTTATTTCTATGACCTTGAATTAACTGGAAGTGACAGAAAAGAAATTCAGTTTACAGACCAGTTTGTAACCAACACTCTTATTCTAAATGACCGTGAGTTATGGACCGACCAATATACCATGCACGTTGAAAATACCAACATTGGTTCAATTACTCGCACTTCAGGTTTTGTAAGCAGTCTTGAGTCCGGAAGCCTTTCACGCAAAACAGCTAACAATGCCGATTATCTTTTTCCTGTTGGATCAACTCAGAATACTCCAAGATACAGACCAGCAGTTATCAGACCAACAACTTCATTGCCTAACACCTTCACAGTTCGTTTAGTAAACGCAGATCCAAGCACTGATGATCCTAATGATCCTAATGATTACACTAAACCAGTTGCTGATCATGATATCACTGTTTGTTATGTTAATGATAACTACTGGTATAAAATCAATCACCCTGTTGGAACAGACAATGCAGACCTTGCGCTTTCATATGACGCTGCTTTTACTGATGACCAAGGCGCTTATAACGGAATTGTTGAGTGGGATAACATTACCGACAACCAATGGGAAACTATCGGAAATACTGCTTCAGTAAGTGTTTCAACCGACCCTAGTGATCCTCCTACCCTAACCTTCGTTAGAAAAAATGCAGTAAACACTTTTTCCCCTGAGCCTTTCGCACTTTCTTATCAAATTCCTCCTGCACCTCCTTTGTTTGGTGACAGCGTAATATGTGCTGATGTGGTAACTACTTATTCAGTTATTCCAAATACAAATGGTTCTTATCAGTTTTATGTTGATACTGTAAATGGCGTTCCAACAGGTCAGATTATAAGTACCACAGATAATTCAGCAACCATTATCTGGAATGATATGGATTGGGGTAATGTTTATGTAATTGAAACTATTGACAACCAAAACGGATATGTTGCATGCCCTTCATTGGTTGGAAATTTCTTAGTTGATATTCTTTCACTTCCTGCAGCTATTTTCGGGACAACTTATGAGTATCCTAATCCAAATCCAAACGGAACTTATAATTACAATAACCCTGATGATGTATTCATTAATGATTTGATTTCTTTCCACGACTCAAGTACCAATACTATTTCATGGGCATGGGATTTTAATGATGGTGTAAATTCAGTTAATCAAAACCCATATCACACGTATGGTGACCTTGGAACATATAATGTAATGTTGGTTGCTACAAGCCCTGACGGCTGTCTGGATACTGCTTACAAAACAATCAATGTCGTGGAAGGTTTAATTGTTCCTAACGTATTTACTCCAAACGGTGACGGGTTCAATGATGTATTCAAAATCCGCAACAGTGCAGTAAGTGAATTTACCTTCCGCGTATTCAATCGTTGGGGAACTCAGATTTACGAAACCACAGCGCCAGAAATTGCCTGGGATGGAAAAACTCAAGCAGGTTCAGCAGCGCCTGCCGGAACTTACTTCTATACACTTAAAGCAAAATTAGCTTCCGGTAATGATATAGCTATCTTTCAGGATAAAGAAACCCTTGACAAAGGAAATATAACATTGATACGATAATCAGAAGTGTTTGAAAAAAGCCTCTCGGAAACGAGGGGCTTTTTTATTTAATAGGGCTTAAAATCTTTATTCATCTCCTCAATTGAGTTGAGCAATTCCTCTCTACCTGACTGATTAATTACTGAGGTAATAAAAATAGGAGGAAGCTCTTCCCAATAATCCAATAATTTCTTTCTGTAATTGGCCAGATTTGAATTAAGCGTTGAACTGCCTGATTTATCTGCCTTGGTAAATACAATAGAAAACGGAACATGGTTTTCACCTAACCACATAAAAAAACTTTCATCAGCTTTTTGCATAGGAAGGCGTGAATCAATCAGCACAAAAACATTCAATAAATTTTCGCGTTGAGAAATATAATCGGCAATCATCTGCCCGAAACCTTCTGATTTTGCTTTACTTGTTCGTGCATATCCGTAACCAGGCAAATCCACCAAATACCAGTTTTCATTCACCATAAAATGATTTATGAGCTGTGTTTTCCCTGGTGTGGAAGAAGTCTTCGCCATTCCTTTCTGCTGGACCAGCATATTAATCAGCGATGACTTTCCAACATTGGAACGTCCAATGAAAGCGTATTCAGGAAAAACAGGTTTTGGACAGTTTTTTACTTCAGGACTGCTGACAGCAAAACGTGCACTTTTTATCAGCATGGTTGTATAATTTTATCAGCGACCGAATATTTTATTCAGCCATTTATCCAATATCTCGTTAAATTCAAGAGGACGTTCCATCATGGCCGCATGACCACATTTATCAATCCAGAATAAATCTGATTGTGGAAGTAGTTTGTGAAATTCATCTGCCACATCAGGTGGAGTAATGATATCATTTCGTCCCCAAATGAGACAAAATGGGACATTGAAATTTTTCAACTGATCAGCCATATTATGACGGATGGCAGATTTAGCAAGCGCAAGCGTGCGAATTACTTTTTCCTTATCCTTGATGATTGCAAAAACTTCATCTACTAATTCTTTAGTTGCAGTTGCGGGGTCATAAAAAGTCAATTCCACTTTTTGTTTAATGAAGTCATAATCTCCCCTGCGTGGGAAAGTACCTCCAAATGCATTTTCATAAAGCCCTGAACTGCCGGTAAGAATAACAGAATGAACCTTTGCTGGATAATGCTGCATATAAACTAACGAAACGTGTCCTCCCAACGAATTACCAAGAAGTGTAACGCTTGTGTAGTCTTTATAATCAACAAAATCCCGTATAAAATCTGCTAATGCCTGAACATTGGTTTCCTGAACCGGCAACTCATAAATTGGCATTATGGGAATTACAACCGTGTATTTCCCCGAAAAATAATCAAGCACATCCTTGAAATTGCTTAGCGCACCAAAAAGTCCGTGTAGCACAACAATTACAGGTCCCTTACCACATTCAACGTACTGAAACTTACCTTCTTTTCTTATCTCGTAATCCATCTGTGCTTAATAATCAATGTTGGCAAAAATAGGAATTAAAGCCTACAAAAAAACTCGACTACTAAAAGTCACATAAAGTCATTTTCAGCTAAAATTTCTTAAAAATAGAACTAATACTCATTTTATATCCACAATTCCCCACCCCATTAATAACTCATTTAAGCCTTTATTTATAGGGATTTAAGTAAAGATGAAAGATTGAAATAACATGAAAAATTAAAAGTTTTCAACAATTTGTGGCGAAAAGTGGGGAAATGTGAAAAGTTTGACCTATTTTTGGACTTTCTAAATAAAAACATGTCGCTTATAACTGGTGATTACAGATGTAAAATGGATGCAAAAGGCAGATTAATCCTGCCATCTGCGCTATTGAGACAGTTTCCGAAAGGAACCACCACCATTGTGCTCAAGCGCAGCGTTTATGAAAAATGTTTGGAGCTCTATCCAAAAAATGTTTGGGACGAAAAAATGAAATCGCTCAATGAAATCAATACATACGAAAGAGAAAATCTTGATTTCATCCGCTTCTTCATTAACGGAGCTACAGAGTTGGAAATTGATGCAAGCAATAGAATATTGCTTCCGAAAATATTGCTCCAACACGCGCAGATAGACAAAGACATTGTTTTGAAATCACTGGGTGGTTTCATGGAATTATGGAATGCGGACAACGAAGCACAAAAAGTGCTGCAGCTGGATGCAGACAAATTTGCAGCGCTTGCCGGCAAAGTAATGGGCAAGCAAAAAACCAACAGCTAACAGGTTTGGGATGACAGATTATCACAAACCGGTTATGTTAAACGAATGCCTTGAGGGGCTGAACATAAAACCGGAAGGAACCTACGTTGATGTAACATTCGGTGGAGGCGGGCACTCGAAGGAGATTTTGAAAAGATTGACAACAGGCAAACTCTACGCATTTGATCAGGATGCGGACGCAGCCGATAACAACATAAATGATAACCGATTTATGCTGATACGACAAAATTTCAGGTTCGCCCGGAATTTTTTGAAATACCATAAAGCCTTGCCGGTTGATGGCATTCTTGCCGACCTCGGAGTCTCTTCACACCAATTTGACACACCAGGAAGAGGTTTCTCTACCCGCTTTGAAGGACCACTGGATATGCGCATGGATACAACCTCTCCACTTACCGCAGCTTTCATCCTAAACACATATTCACCTGATCAACTAAAAAAAGTTTTTGCAGAATACGGTGATTTGAAAGAGGCCTGGAAATTAGCTAAAAGCATAGAAGAAAAACGCGCACAAAAGGAAATAAAAACCACTGAGGATCTTAAAAATCTGGCCATGCCTTTTGCTCCGCGTGGAAAAGAAAACAAGTTCCTTGCAAAAATTTATCAGGCGTTGCGAATTGAAGTAAATAAAGAGACCGAAGCACTGGAAGAGTTTCTTTCACAATGCCCTGATATTATTCGCGAAGGTGGAAGGTTGGTTGTTATGTCTTACCACTCGCTTGAGGATGGCTTAGTGAAAAAACTGATTAAAAAAGGAAACACCGAAGGCGAACTGGAAAAAGATTTTTTTGGAAATCAGCAATTACCATTTCGCGCTGTGAATTCAAAACCTATTACCGCATCAGAAAAAGAATTAGCTGAAAACTCACGTTCGCGCAGTGCTGTATTGCGAATTGCTGAACGTGTAAACCCATTGAAACGCGAAGCTGCATAATGAATAAGATTAAAGAAGACATAGAAATTCCTGCAGAGCCAGTTCCTGAAATTAAGGAAAAAGCTACGGCAAGTGCGCCTGCTGCAAAAAAGGTTATGCGTTTTCTTGACGGAAGTTTTATGGCAAAAGAGAACGTTGTTGAGATGCTGCCTTTTCTTCTTTTCATCTCGTTGATTGGCATTTTCTACATATCCATTCGTTACTACTCCGAAAAAAATGTTTTCAAAATGAACGCAATCAGCAATGAGTTGAAAGAATTACGCTCAGAATACATAAGCACCAAATCGGAGTTAATGTTTAAATCAAAACAAAGCGAAGTAGCAAAAGCAATAGCCGAAACAGGTTTAAAAGAATCGGTTGTTCCGCCAAAAAAGATTGTAGTTACAAAAGAAGAATTGAATACAAAATAATCAGTGGAAACAAAGAAAGACATATTGTGGCGTGTGTATCTTTTGTATGCAATGATGTGCGTATTCGGCATTGCTATTATCGCTCAGGTGGTTAACGTGCAATTTATTCAGGGTGAAAAATGGAGAGCAAAAGCTGAAGCGTTAACTACCGAATACCGTGAGATTGAAGCAGCACGGGGAAATATTTTTGCAACAGACGGCAGTTTGTTAGCTACTTCTTTTCCAATCTATGAAGTGCGCATGGATGTTTGCGCAGATCCAATAACAGATAAAATTTTTTACTCCAATCTTGATTCATTGGCACTTTGTCTTACTAATCTTTTTGGTGATAAATCAAAATCAACATATAAAGCAGAATTGACCGAAGCGAGAAAAAAACATAACAGCTATTTGCTTATCCAAAGAAACGTAAGCTATGTTGACTTACAAAAACTGAAGAAGTTTCCGATTTTCAAAAACGGAAAATATAAAGGCGGACTAATTACACTTCAGCAAAGTAAACGTTCCAGACCATTCCGAGAACTTGCTGCACGTACCATTGGTTACGAAAGACCGGGTATTCAACCTATAGGATTAGAAGGTGCTTATAATAGCTACCTCACAGGAGTTGGAGGAAAAAGACTGATGCAAAAAATTGCAGGCGGTGTCTGGAAACCACTTAATGATGACAATGAAATAGAGCCGCAGGATGGAATGGATTTGGTTACCACCATTGACATCAACATTCAGGATGTGGCAGAACATGCGCTACTGACTCAATTGCAATTACATGGCGCTGACCATGGTTGCACCATTTTAATGGAAGTAGAAACCGGTGAAATACGTGCTATTGCTAACCTTAGTAAAAGCAAGAACTCAGATGAATATGGTGAGTATTACAACTATGCAATAGGTGAAGCTACCGAGCCGGGCTCAACTTTTAAACTCGCTTCGGTTATTGCATTGCTTGAAGACGGGGCTTCTCCAAGCGAAATTGTTGATACTGAAAAAGGGGTGATTTATTTCTACGGTCAACCGATGAAAGATTCCAATCACGATAAAGGTGGTCATGGAAAAATAACATTACACGAATCATTTGAGGTTTCATCCAACATTGGTATTTCACGAATGGTGGATAAATACTATTCTAAAAATCCGCAAAAATTCATTGACAGAATTTATGCAATGAATTTGCAAAACGAGTTAGGTCTTGAAATTCCCGGTGAAGGAAAACCAAAAATAAAGAATCCAAAAGACAAAGACTGGAGCGGAGTTTCGCTTCCCTGGATGTCTATCGGTTATGAATTGCTGATGACTCCAATGGATATTCTCACTTTCTATAATGCTGTTGCTAACAATGGGAAAATGGTGAAACCAAAATTTGTGAAAGAGATTACAAAAAACGGAATAGTTGAGAAAGAATTTCAAACACAAATCATAAATCCAAAAATCTGTTCGCAGGAGACAATTGATAAAGTGAAACGAATGATGGAAGGGGTTGTGGACAGTGGAACTGCTAAAAACTTAAAACATGCCGACTTTAAAATTGCAGGAAAAACAGGGACAGCACAAATAGCAAAAGAAGGTATTTACAAAGGGCAGAAAATAACATATCAGGCATCATTTGTAGGATATTTTCCTGCTGACAATCCAAAGTATTCCTGCATTGTAGTGGTAAATGCTCCTTCCAATTCTGTTTACTACGGAAACCTTGTAGCCGGTCCTATATTCAAAGAAATTGCTGACAAAGTTTACTCCAGCCGCCTTGATATTCATAAGGAATTAGAGGCAACAGAAATTCTGGTTGAAAATAAAATTCCGTTTACACAGCGCGGAAACAAGAACGATTTGGTTACATCTCTACAGAAATTAAATGTTCCGCTAAATAATGACACACTGAATACTTCGCGCTGGGTTACTGCTGAAAGTAAAGGCAACAAGATAGAACTGAAAGAGAGTGCAGAAACAAAAGGAATTGTTCCGAAAGTTTTGGGCATGGGCGCTCGGGATGCAATCTACATTCTGGAAAATTTAGGCTTAAGTGTAAAAATAGAAGGACGCGGAACAGTTGTTAAACAAAGTATTAATGCCGGAACTCAAATTACAACACCAAGGGAAATAATATTGAAGCTTTCATAATGAAATTGCTTAAAGACATATTGTACAAAGCAGGACTGGAAGATGTTTCAGGCTCAACAAACATTGCCATCACTATGCTGACTACCGACTCGCGTCAGGTAAAAAATTATTCGCTTTTTATAGCAGTGAAGGGAACCAACATTGATGGTCATCTTTTCATAAAACAGGCTGTTGAAAATGGAGCTATAGCTGTTATTTGCGAAACACTTCCTGAAGAGCGTGATAAAAAGGTAACTTATGTGAAGGTTAAAAACTCTTCGTATGCACTTGGAATTATTGCATCTAATTTTTATGACAACCCTTCCGAGAAGCTAAAGCTGGTAGGCGTTACCGGAACTAACGGAAAAACAACTGTTGCCACTTTACTTTATCGTTTATACCAAAATTTCGGGTTTAAAGCAGGTTTACTTTCAACTGTTGTAAATAAAATCAACACAGTTAGTCTGCCTGCAACTCATACAACACCTGATGCCATAAACCTAAACAGTTTGCTGAGCCAAATGGTGGAAGCTGATTGTAAATACTGTTTCATGGAAGTAAGCTCTCATGCAATTGATCAGAATAGAATTGCAGGATTGCGTTTTGCAGGTGCGATTTTTACCAACATTACACACGACCATTTAGATTATCACAAGACGTTTGACAACTACCTGAAAGCTAAACAGGATTTGTTTACCGGACTTCCTTCAAGTGCTTTTGCAATTGTAAATGCAGATGATAAGAATGGGAAAATAATGGTTCAGAATTCCAAAGCAAAGAAATGGACCTACGGTTTAAAAGGGCTTGCCGACTTCAAAGGAAAAATCATTGAAAACCAATTGAGCGGTTTGTTGATGAACATTGATAACAAAGAAATTCTTACCCGACTCATTGGCTCATTTAATGCTTACAACCTACTGGCAGTTTATTCTACAGCTGTTTTGCTGGGTGAAAATAAATTAGATGTACTCACTGGTATAAGCGCGCTTGAGGCGGTTGAAGGTCGTTTTCAATATATAAAAACAGGCAATAATATTATCGGAGTTGTTGATTATGCACACACTCCCGATGCTTTAGAAAATGTTTTGAGAAGCATACGAGACATCCGCACAGGTAATGAAACCCTCATTACGATTGTTGGTTGCGGTGGCGACAGAGACCGAACTAAACGTCCGCTAATGGCAAAAATTGCATGTACGATGAGCGACAAAGTGATTCTCACTTCTGATAATCCTCGTTCCGAAAAAGCAGAAGACATTATTGATGAAATGAAAAAAGGTGTTGATCCTTCAGATGCCCGCAAAACGGTTTCTATCACTGACCGAAAGGAAGCCATTCGCACTGCATGTATCATGGCAAAACCGGGAGACATCATTTTGTTAGCCGGAAAAGGACACGAAAAATACCAGGAAATAAGCGGAGTAAAACATCCGTTTGATGATATGAAAATTTTAACTGAAAGTTTAAAACAAGCGATTTAAAATGCTGTATTACCTTTTTGAATATTTAGATAAAGTGTTTGATT
>CANJWH010000037.1 GCA_947478465.1 Bacteroidota bacterium | reverse complement strand
GGAACAGGCGACAGCTCTGATACACAAAACCCCGTTTACAATTTCCCCGATACGGGAAGGTTTACCGTTGTGCTCGAGATATTCAATCAGTTTGGTTGCAGCGATACCGTGAGCCACACCGTAATTATAACACCGTCCTTCACCATCTATGTGCCCAATGCTTTTTCACCAAACAATGATGGCGTAAACGATATTTTTCTCCCTAAAGGAATTGGCTGGCGCGATTATGAATTAAGAGTTTTCAGCCGCTCAGGCAATCAGGTTTTCACAAGCTTTGACCCCTTAATTGGCTGGAACGGAAAAGTCCGCGAATCAGAAATCTATGCCATGCCCGATGTCTACGTGTGGCGTATTTACGTGCGCGACAAACTTAACCGCATTCAGGATTACAAAGGAACAGTGACCCTTGTTCATTAAAAAACAATGACCGAAGATTTCCTCCACTTCGTTTGGAAATACAAAGCATTTAATCTTTCTGGTTTAAAAACACTGGAAGGCGAACCCATTCAGATTATTAAAACAGGTGAACACAATCAGGATGCAGGTCCTGACTTCTTCAACGCACGCATCAAAATCGGAAACACAACCTGGGCGGGCAACATTGAAATACATATTAAATCCAGTGATTGGAAAAAACACGCTCATAACAACAATGGAAATTACAACAACCTTATTTTGCATCTTGTTTATGAAAACGATGAAGACATTACTCACACCGGAAAACCTGTTGCCACAGCAGAACTAAAAACACTGATTGATAAAAATCTGCTGAACAGGTACGCAGCATTGATGAATGCAAAACAATGGATTCCTTGTGGCAATCAACTTAACATTGTTTCACCATTTGCTCTAAACAATTGGCTGGAGCGATTATTAATTGAGCGTCTGGAACGAAAAGCAAAAACAATTTCTGCGCTTCTTGAACTGAATAAAAACAATCTTGAAGAAACATTCTATATACATCTTGCCCGTAATTTAGGACTGAAAGTAAACGCTGTTCCTTTTGAATTGCTGGCAAAATCATTACCAAATTCATTTTTGGGAAAACATAAAAACAGTTTATTTCAGATTGAATCATTGTTATTCGGACAATCAGGATTGTTAGAAAAAGACTTGAAAGATGATTACCCAAATCAACTGAAAAAGGAATATCAGTTTCTTCAGAAAAAGTTTTCACTTCAACCTATAGAAGGTCATCTCTGGAAATTTCTTCGCCTGCGCCCTGTAAATTTTCCCACTATACGAATTGCGCAGCTGGCTTCACTTATTCATTCCTCATCAGGTATGTTCTCAAAAGTAATGGAAGCAAATAATATAATTGATCTCAGAAAATTACTGAGTGCTGAATGTTCAGATTACTGGAATACACATTACACATTTGATACTGTTTCTCCTTCTAAAAACAAGAAACTGGGAAACGTTGCAATTGACAATATCATCATCAATACAGTTGTTCCCTTTATGTTTATTTATGCCGACTACCGCGGGACTGAAGACTACAAAGACAAAGCTGTTAAGTTATTGGAACAACTCAAATCTGAAAAAAATAAAATCATCGAAAATTTTATTCAACTCGGAATAAAACCACTAAATGCTGCAAACACACAAAGCCTCCTCGAATTGAAAAACGAATACTGCAACAACAAAAAATGTTTAAATTGCGGCATCGGAATTTCACTTTTAAAAAACTAAAACAATGAATTCACTGAAAGAAAACCTTCAATCATTTTTAGAGTTTAATGTTTTTGGAGTATGCACATGGCTGGGCGAAAAACTTGGAATTAAGAGCGCTACCATTCGCCTTTATTTTATCTATTTATCATTCTTTACATTTGGCTCTCCTGTAATTATTTATTTTATTTTCTCCTTTATTCTTGAACATAAAGAGTATTTCAAACCCGGTAGCCTGCGCCAGCAGCCTAAAAGAATCTGGGACCTTTGAACATAACTCTTTGAAATACGGTTAATGATCTTCTCGCAATTCAGGCAGCTTTATCTTCCATTAGCACTAATTCTGCTAATCTTTATTTTCGGTATTGCAGGATATATGATAATCGAAGATTACAATTTTTTCGATGCATTATATATGTCGGTAATAACTATTGCAACCGTTGGTTTCAGCGAAATAAAACCGCTGAGCCTAGCAGGAAGAATGTTTACAGTTATTCTGATTATTACAAGTATTGGTACATTTGCCCTTGCCATCACACGTATTACAAAATACGTTATAGATGGGGAGTTTCAAAGGGTATTCAGAAACTACAGATCCGATAAAAAACTAAGTAAAATGAAAAATCATGTGATTATTTGCGGCTACGGAAGGAACGGAAAACAGGCGGCCTCCCGTTTAAAAGCACATAAAACCCCTTTTGTTTTAATTGAAAGTAATGATGAAGGGATTGATTCTATTACTGACGTTGATCCCGAGTTAATCATAACAGGAGACGCTACTCACGATGAAGTGCTTATTAAAGCAGGAATAAAACATGCACGCGCTTTAATTACAACGCTTCCTAAAGATGCAGACAACCTTTTTGTTGTGCTCACTGCCCGCGTAATAAACCCGGGAATAAAAATTATAAGTCGCGCCTCTGATGAGCACTCTGATATTAAATTAAAAAGAGCCGGAGCCGACAATGTTATAATGCCCGACAAAATTGGCGGAGCTCACATGGCTTCACTTGTTTTGAAACCAAATATTGTTGAATTTATTGATGTGCTAACAGGTGGTGGTGATATTGAATTTCACCTTGACGAAATCAGCGGTGAAGAATTGCAGGAAGAGTTTCGCGGTAAAACTATACGCGAACTTGAAATCAGAAATAAATTCGGAGCTAATATTATCGGGTTCAAATCTTCTGAAGGGCAATATGTCATTAACCCATCACCCGACACAATTATTAAACACGACTCAAAAATATTCATACTCGGTTCACACGAGCAGATTAACAATTTGCGTAAAGAATTCAGGCAAAAAGATTAAAATGAAAACAACTATTCTTGTTACCGGCTCCAACGGTTTGCTTGGACAAAAAATTGTTTACAAACTATTACAACGAAACGATGTAAAGCTTATTGCTGCTTCAAAAGGAGATAACCGTCTGATTGAAAGAAATGGATACACCTATATCAACCTTGATATTTCAAAGTTGGATGAAGTTCGTTCCGCTGTTGAAAATTTTCAACCACAGGTAATCATCAACACTGCAGCAATGACTAATGTTGATGAATGTGAAACTAAACGAGAAGAATGTTGGGGAGCAAACGTTACTGCAGTTGAAAATTTTGTGACCGTAATTCAGTCAGAAAACATCGGACAACGGACATCAGACATCCATTTCATTCACCTTAGCACCGATTTTGTTTTTGACGGAGAAGACGGACCTTATAAAGAAGAAGACCAACCAAATCCACTCTCCTACTATGCACTTTCAAAATACGAATCAGAAAAGGTATTGCAGAAAAGCCACATCAGTTGGGCAATTCTGCGAACCATTATTGTTTACGGAATAGTAGATAACATGAGTCGCAGCAACGTGGTATTGTGGGCAAAAGGGGCATTAGAAAAAGGGCAACCTATAAATGTTGTTGACGACCAATTCCGCTCTCCAACACTTGCCGAAGATTTGGCAGACGCCTGCATCAGTGCTGTAGATAAAAAAGCAAAAGGAATTTATCACGTTTCAGGCAAAGACATAATGAGCATTCTTGAACTTGTTTATCGTGTTGCTGATTTCTGGAAATTAGACAAGTCAATTGTAAAGCCGATAAAATCTGACACTTTAAATCAAGCGGCTAAACGCCCGCCACGCACAGGTTTTATTCTTGACAAAGCTTATCGTGAACTGGATTACAAACCACATTCATTTGAAGAAGGTTTAAAAATTCTGGATGAACAACTGAAGAAAGTATAACGGAATTTTTTTTATTTTAGCTGTGTTAAAGAACACAGCGATGTCAATTCAAGAAAGGCTTAGCGATTTTTTCAACAAGAAATCTTACAGTAAAAAGAAAGATATTCATTCTTCTTTCAGCACTTTCCTTCGCGATTATTTCATCTTCAATAAAAAAGAGCGTAATGGAATCATTGCAATTCTTGCCCTGATTTTATTTTTTACTGTCTTTACGCTTTCTTACCGTTTCCATAAAAGTCAGGCGGCTCCTGATACATCAGAATTTCAAAAACAATTAGATGATTTTCTTGCCAGTGCTGAAATAAAACAAGACAAAGATTCGTCACAAATATTTATTGAAGACGAAATAGCAAGTCCTTCAAAACCTGCCGGACAACTTATTGTTTTTAATCCCAATACTGCAACAGAAGACGAATTTATAAAACTGGGGTTAACTAAAAGACAGGCAGCAGGAATTCTCAATTACCGGAACAAAGGCGGAAAGTTTCGCAAGAAAGAGGATTTTGCAAAAATGTATACCATCAGTAAAGATGAGTATGCACGACTGGAAGCATTTATTATAATTCCGGAAGAAAAGCAGGAGGAAAAAATTTATACTGAGAAGAAAACATACTTCGAGAAAAAAGAATATCCTGCAAAACAAACCGTGCTAGTTGAAATCAACACTGCAGATTCACTGGAACTGATTAAAGTGAAAGGTATTGGACCTTACACTGCAATGAAAATTATTGAGCTGAGAACAAAACTGGGAGGGTTTAACAGCAAAGAACAATTGCGTGAAGTTTACAGGGTTGATTCAGCAAGATATGCTGAGATTGAGCCTTATCTTACTGTTGACCCTTTTGAGGTGAAAAAACTGAATATTAACACGGCAACATTAGACGAACTGAAAAATCATCCCTATATCCGCTACAACATTGCCAATTCAATCGTCAGCATTCGTCAGCAACACGGCCGTTTCAGCAGTATTGAAGGAATAAAGAAATCTCATTTGGTTACTGAGGATATCTTCCGTAAAATTGTGCCCTATTTGACGATTGAATAACCCGTGATAGAGCAACAGCTAAAAGCCACCATCCGCGACATTCCTGATTTTCCAAAACCCGGAATTCTTTTTAAAGACATCACTCCGATTCTGATGAATCCAAAACTGTGTCGCGATATAGTAAATGAATTTATTAAACGCATTGGTGGAACTCCTGTTGATGCAATTGTTGGTGTTGAAAGCCGCGGATTTTTTTTCGCACTTTTATTGGCCGAACAATTAAATGTTCCTTTTATTCCTGCACGCAAACCGGGAAAATTACCTTATAAAACCGTTTCCTATTCTTATGAACTGGAATATGGAAGTTCAACAATAGAAATGCATACTGACGCCATAAAACCCGGATGGAATGTATTGGTGCATGATGATTTACTGGCAACAGGTGGCACTGCCTGCGCTGCTGCCGAATTAGTACAAATGCAAGGTGCTACCGTTTCTGCATTTGCATTTATTGTTGGTTTAGATTTTTTAAACGGCAATGAACGATTGAAAAAATATTCAAAAGAAATAATCAGTTTAGTTAATTATTAATATCGTCATCCCGAACTTGTTTCGGGATCTCAGAGATGCTGAAACAGGTTCAGCATGACAACACAAACAAACAAACAAACAAATGGAATTTACAGAAAACGAAAACCAGAAAATGATTGCGCAAATGGTGCGCGATTTTGCAGATAAAGAAATACGTCCGAAAATGATGGAATGGGACGAGAGTCAGGAATTCCCTGTTCCTGTTTTTAAGAAACTGGGAGAACTTGGATTAATGGGTGTTCTTGTGCCAACTGAATACGGTGGTTCAGGATTTGGTTATTTTGAATACGTTACTGCTATTGTTGAAGTTGCTAAAGTGTGTGGTTCTATCGGACTTTCACTTGCTGCACACAATTCACTTTGTACCGGACACATCATGTATTTTGGTAACGAAGAGCAGAAGAAAAAATATCTAACAAAACTTGCTACTGCCGAATTTATAGGTGCGTGGGGTTTAACAGAAACCAACACCGGTTCTGACTCAGCACGCATGTTAACCGTTGCCGAAAAAGATGGCGACTACTATGTTATAAACGGAGCAAAGAATTTTATCACGCACGGCAAATCAGGTGATGTAGCCGTAGTAATGGTGCGCACAGGAGCAAAAGGTGATTCACGCGGCATGAGTGCTTTTATCATTGAGCGCGGAACTCCCGGTTTTACTTCAGGCAAAAAAGAAAACAAACTGGGAATGCGTGCCTCTGAAACAACTGAGTTAATTTTCCAGGATTGCAGAGTACACAAAAGCCAGATGCTGGGACAGGAAGGTGAAGGATTTATTCAGGCAATGAAAGTATTAGACGGAGGAAGAATTTCTATTGCTGCTCTTGGTTTGGGAATTGCAAAAGGCGCTTACGAAGCTGCTGTTAAATATTCAAAAGAGCGCCATCAGTTTGGTCAGCCTATTTCTAATTTCCAGGCTATCTCTTTTAAACTGGCTGACATGGCTACACAAATTGAAGCTGCCGAACTGTTAATTTACCAGGCTGCTGATATGAAAAACCGTGGCGAGAGAATGACTAAAGAAGGTGCAATGGCAAAATATTATTCTTCAGAAGTGGCGGTAAGAGTTTCAACCGAGGCAGTACAAATATTTGGTGGCTACGGTTATACCAAAGATTTTCCGGTGGAGAAGTTTTACCGCGATTCAAAGCTATGCACGATTGGCGAAGGAACTTCGGAGGTGCAGAAATTAGTTATCGGAAAGAGTATTCTGGCGTAACTGACATGCTGAACATAGTCGCAGCAGTATAATAAATCACTTCGACTAAGCTCAGGGTGAGAATTCTTCTTAATTGAAATGAACAACAATAAACCCATCATCATCTGGCTGTTAACAGGCTGCTTATTGATTGCAGCAATGGTAGTGATTGGTGGCATTACACGTCTTACCGGCTCGGGTCTTTCTATTACTCAATGGAAATTAGTTACCGGAACACTGCCTCCTTTAAACGAAACACAATGGATTCAGGAGTTTGATGAATACAAACTCACACCACAGTTTCAGAAAATAAATTCGCATTTTGAATTAGAAGATTTTAAAAACATTTACTGGTGGGAATATTTTCACCGACTTGTTGGTCGCAGTATAGGGTTGATATTTCTTATTCCATTTCTTTATTTCTTAGTGCGTAAAAAAATAGAGCGCAGTTTGATTCCTAAACTATTAGTTGTTTTTTTTCTTGGCGGATTGCAAGGCTTTATCGGTTGGTACATGGTAAGCAGCGGATTGATTGACAATCCTTTTGTAGCACATTACCGATTGGCTTTGCACCTTGTTACAGCTTTCATCACTTTTGGCTATACGCTGTGGATTGCGCTTTCGCTCATGAAAAAAGAAGAACTGAATGCACCTGCATTTATCCGTACTTTTTCATGGGTTATTTTAGTTACTGTTTTGTTGCAACTGATTTACGGTGCTTTTGTAGCCGGAACTAAAGCAGGTTTTATTTATAACACGTTCCCCTTGATGGGCAGCAGTTTTATCCCTTCCGAAATGGGAACGCTGCAACCGGCATGGCTTAATCTTTTTGAAAACACGGTTACATTGCAGTTCATACACCGCAATATTGCCTACCTGCTTACGATAATGGTTGTGGTGTTGTGGATTTATTCATTGAGAAATAAATTACAACCCGCCTTACACAGCGCTGTTCAACTGATGATGCTCATTGTTATGTTTCAGGTAGTGCTGGGTATCATAACTATTTTAAATCTGCACCTCAATCCTGTTTTCTTAGGTTCGCTGCATCAGTTTGGTGCGCTGCTGGTTTTTACTGTAGGGGTATATTTGGTTTCGTTGACAAGACTCAAACGTTAATTTTTAGTTAAGTTTATCTTTCCATAGCTTTACTTGGGTTAATACTTCTTATTTTTCACTCAGTTTATGAAGACGCTTTTACTTGTTCGTCATGCCAAATCAAGTTGGAATGATGCTGATGTTTCAGACATGGATCGTCCGCTGAAAAGAAGTGGAGTAAAAGATGCCATTGAAGTTTCTGAAAAACTGAAAGCTAAGAAAGTTACACCCGATATACTTATTACAAGTCCCGCAGTACGAGCAATGACCACTGCATTAATATTTGCACGAACCCTGAAGTATCATTTCAACCGCATTGTAATAAACGAGATGGTTTATGATTTCAGTAAAGATGCATTACTTCCTTTGCTGCGAAATATTGACGATAAATATGATGTTATTATGCTGATTGGGCATGACCCTGCATTTACGTATTTGCTAAATGACCTCACGGGAAAAGCATTTGAAAAAATGCCTACTGCAGCTGTAGCTAAAATAAATTTTAGTGTAAAACAATGGCAGAAAATAACGCCCGGAAAAGGCAAACTTATATTTCTTGAAAGCCCTAAAAAAGAAAAGAAAGAAGTTGAAAAATGAAAGTTGAAAAAGAAATAATAAACCGTGAGATAAGTTGGCTTTCTTTTAACGAGCGTGTTTTACAGGAAGCAGGAGATAAAACTGTTCCGTTGGTACAACGCATTCGTTTTCTTGGAATTTTTTCCAATAATCTGGATGAGTTTTTTCGTGTACGTGTTGCTACCATCAACCGTGTTTTAAATTTAGGTAAAAGTGCAAAAGAGTTACTGGGTGCAAAACCTAAAAAGTTATTGAGTCAAATTCACGACATTGTAATTCGCCATCAGGAACGTTCACTTGAAATCTACAATGACATTTTATCAGGATTAGAAAAAGAAAATATTTTCATCCTGAACGAAACACAATTATCAAAAGAACAGGGAGCTTTTGTGAAAGATTATTTTCATCAGAAAATAAGACCAACACTGGTTCCTATTATGCTTTATAAAACTTCAGATTTCCCTTATCTGCGTGAGAAATCAATTTACCTTGCTGTAAAATTTGCAGGAAGAAAAAGTGCTGTAAATCCGTATTCGTTGATTGAAATTCCCACTACTGTTCATTCGCGTTTTATTGTGCTTCCTGAAAAAGATGGAAAGAAATACATTATGCTCATTGATGATGTTATCCGTTTCTCAATGCAGGAAATTTTCGAAGTGCTTAAACTGAAATTTGATAAAGCATTCACCATAAAAATTACACGTGATGCAGAATTAAATATTGATAATGACCTTGCGAGAAGTCTGGTAGAAAAAATGTCGCGCAGTCTGAAACAACGAAAAAAAGGAGAACCTGTACGTTTTGTTTACGACCAGACTATGCCGCGTCAGTTACTTGATTTCATTATTAAAAGTATGAAGTTTGACAATGCAGACAAATTGATTCCTGGCGGACGATATCACAACTTTAAAGACTTTATCAATTTCCCTAATGTAGGAGGGAAACATCTGGAGTACCATCCTTCACCTGCAATTCCAAATAAATACCTGAACCCTACAGCCAGCATTATAAACGTTCTGAAGAAGCGCGATATTCTGCTGCATTATCCTTACCAAAGTTTCAGTTCATTCATTGACCTGTTACGCGAAGCAGCTATTGACCCCAATGTTGTTTCAATAAAAATGACAGCTTATCGTCTTGCTAAAAAATCAAACGTAATAAATGCACTTATAAGCGCAGTAAAAAACGGAAAAGAGGTTACGGTAATAATGGAGATTCAGGCACGTTTTGATGAAGAAGCAAACATTCAGTGGAGCAATGCTTTACAGGAAGAAGGTGTTAAGGTTATTTATGGCGTTCCAGGATTAAAGGTGCACAGCAAAATGTGTATCATCAAAAGAAAAGAAGGTGGAAAATTAGTTCACTATGCCTGCGTAGGTACAGGAAATTTTAATGAACAAACCGCCACTATTTACAGTGATCACAGCCTGTTTACTTCCCGCAAAGAAATTACTTTAGAAGTTAATAAACTCTTTGATTTTTTTGAAAATAATTTTCATACTTATAAGTATCAGCATTTAGTTGTTTCGCCTCATTCTATGCGAAAGAAAATGATTCTGCATATCAATAATGAAATTAAAAATGCAAAGGCAGGAAAACCAGCCTATATGATTTTGAAAATGAATAACCTTGTAGATATGGAACTGATAAAAAAACTTTATCAGGCAAGTAAGGCAGGTGTAAAAATAAACATGATTGTTCGCGGAGTTTGTTCGCTTATTCCAGGTATTAAAGGAATGAGTGAGAACATTGAAGCAGTAAGTATAGTTGACCGTTATCTTGAACATTCACGCATTTTTGTTTTCTGCAATGGCGGTAATGAGTTGTATTATTTCTCTTCTGCCGACTGGATGACTCGAAACCTTGATTACCGTGTTGAAGTAACCTGCCCGGTTTACGCAAAAGATTTGCAACAGGAACTAAGAACCATGCTAAACATTCAATTAAGCGGAAACGTGAAAGCCCGTATCATTGATGAGTATCAGACTAACCGCTACAAGCGAAGCAACAACAAAATAAAAATCCGTTCACAGGTTGCATTTTACAATTACCTGAAAGAAAAACACGGAAAAGTATAAGCTTATACTTTTCCAATACTTTTCAACATCGGATTGATTCACCATTTTAAAATTCAATTTTTGTGAAAACAATTTTAGGATGAAAATTCTCACGTTTGCAGCTATTGATATTGGTTCTAACGCCATGCGTTTGCTATTGATGAACGTGATTGAAAACGGAAAAAATCCTGTGTTCCGCAAAACAACGCTTATTCGTGTTCCAGTAAGATTAGGCGATGAAGCTTTTTCGGATAAAAAACTGAGCGCAAAAAAAATACAAACACTCACGCTTGCCATCAAGTCATTCAAATACCTGATGGATGCAACCGGAATTGTTTCCTATCGTGCCTGCGCTACAAGTGCTATGCGTGAAGCAACAAACAGCACTGCTGTAGTAGCAAAAATCAAAAAAGAAACAGGAATTAAGATTGAAGTAATTGAAGGAAAAGAAGAAGCTGATATTATTTATTCAACTCATGTTGAAGAGATGCTGGACCACAAAAACTCTTACCTGTATGTGGATGTTGGTGGTGGCAGCACAGAACTTACTTTGTTTGCAAAAAACAAATTGGTTGATTCGCGTTCATTCAACCTTGGTGCAGTTCGGTATCTGAAAGGAATTGTAAAAAAGGAAGATGAGAAGGAGTTGAAGAAGTGGGTAAAGAAAACTACGGCAAAACACAAACCTCTTTATCTTATCGGCTCTGGTGGAAACATCAATAAGATCTTCAAACTAAGTGGAGCTAAAGCAAACAAAAATGCATCACTTACAATTGGTCAGGTAACGCAGGTTTATAAGTTGATAAAATCGTATTCACTGGAAGAGCGGATAAAAAATCTTGACATGAATCCAGATCGTGCAGATGTTATTATTCCGGCATCTGAAATTTTTATTGACATAATGAAAGGCTGCGGCAGTAGCAAAATTTATGTTCCTAAAATAGGTTTAGCTGATGGTATTGTACGTCAGCTTTACCGCGAATACAAAGAGAAAACTAAATAAATAGTTTCTTCTCCAATCCCAACCATTTCAGTGCTGAATTATGCATAAGATTTTCTGCTGTCTTTGAATCAAAATTCAAATCACGGATAAGTTTACCAGGTTCATTTTCACCAAGCGGAAAAGGATAATCAGAACCTAGCGCTATTTTTTCTGAACCGAAAAGCTTAATGATATAGTGAAGCATATTTTCATCATGAACTAAAGAATCTAACCAAAATTTGCCAAGATATTCTCTTGGATTTACCTTATTGTCAATGGCTACCAAATCAGGACGGCAATTAAAACCATGTTCTATTCTGCCAATGGTTGCAGGAAAAGAACCTCCACCATGTGCAAATGCAACACGCAGATTAGGACACATTTCAAATACCCCACCAAAAATCATAGAGCAAATTGCTAAAGAAGTTTCAGCAGGCATTCCAACTAACCAAGGCAACCAGTATTTCTGCATTTTTTGCTCGCCCATCATTTCCCATGGATGAACAAAAATGGCAGCATTCAACTGTTCTGACGCTTTAAAAAAATCAAGCAATTCAGGTGCGCTTAAATTCCAATCGTTAACATGTGAACCAATCTGAACGCCCCGTAAACCAATCTTCATACATCGCTCTAATTCTTTTATTGCAAGCTCGGGAGATTGCAAAGGAACAGTACCCAAACCAACAAAGCGTTTAGGATAACGCTGTATAATCTCTGCGATATGGTCATTCAGAAATTGTGACAGTTCCAACGCATCATTTGGTTTTGCTGAGTAAGAAAACATTACAGGAATAGTAGATAAAACCTGTACATCCACATGATGATGATCACATTCCTTCATGCGTTTTTCAGCGCTCCAGCAATTGTCTTCAATTTCGCGGAAAAACTTTCCATCTTTTATCATCCTCGCACAGCAAGGCTTGTGATGTTCCAGTTTTATAAAACCTCCATATCCGAATTTTTTTTCGTAATCAGGAATATGTTCAGGAAGAATATGAGTGTGAATATCTATTGTCAGCATATTCTATACAAAGCGGGGATCAGATTCCATTATGTGGTTGCAATGTTTACAGGTTCGCATTTTTTCAGAACCATAAAATTCTTTAAACCGAGGAAGAAAATCTTTTTCAATATCGTGCAATTCAAAGTAGGTTTCATGTAATTTATTGTTACACTTTTCGCAAAACCACAATAAACCATCATTATAACCTTTTCCTTCACGAACACGCTCAATAACCAAACCGATTGAACCTTCTGTTCTGCCTGGTGAGTGGGGTGTTTTAGGCGGGCACAAAAACATATCACCAGGTCCCAATTTTATATCAACAGGTTTTCCATCTTCTTGGATTCGTACATTTATTTCACCCTCGAGCTGATAAAATAATTCTTCTGTTTCATTGTAATGATAATCTTTTCGAGCATTTGGTCCGCCTACAATCATCACAATATAATCAGTGCCTTCTGGATAAAGATTTTTATTAGCAATCGGGGGTTTCAGAAGTTGTCTGTTTTCGTCAATCCATTTTTTTAGGTTGAACGGGCGTCTGATACTCATGTGAGGAAATTTAGTTTGTCAGACAAAGTAAAGAAATTCCACAATAAGAATTAATTTTGAAACATGAACTTAAATCTTGAAAACAAAAAAGCCTTTGTTTGCGGAAGCACTCAGGGCATTGGAAAAGCAATTGCTATTGAGCTCTCATCGCTTGGTGCGGAGGTTATTTTAATTGCCCGTCACGAAGAAAAACTGAAGCAAACTCTTTCTGAACTCAGCACTTCAAAAGCACAAAAACACAATTATATCTGCGCAGATTTTTCTCACCCTGCAATTCTTAAAGAAAAAATTGAACACTGGATTAAAGAAAACGGAACAGTTCATATACTCATCAACAATACAGGTGGCCCTCCATCAGGCAAAGCAATTGATGCATCTCTTGATGAATTTGTTCAGGCATTTAATAATCATTTGCTCTGCAATCAAGTATTAGTTCAGGCTGTTGAACCTGGAATGAAAGAGGCCGGTTACGGAAGAATTATCAATGTTATTTCTACTTCTGTTAAACAGCCAATCCCCGGATTAGGTGTTTCAAACACCATACGCGCTGCTGTGGCAAACTGGGCAAAAACACTTTCTATAGAATTAGCACCCTTCGGAATTACAGTAAATAATGTGTTGCCTGGAGCAACAGAAACCTCACGCCTTACAGCAATTATAGATAAACGTTCAGAAAAAAATGCAGTAAGTAAAGAATCGGTGAAACTGGAAATGCAACATGAAATTCCTGCCAAACGTTTTGCATCGCCTTCTGAAATTGCTGCTGCAGCAGCCTTTTTAGCAACACCTGCTGCAGGATATATTACAGGTATTAATTTGCCGGTGGATGGAGGACGAACGGCTTGTCTGTAATTTAATCCATCAACATAAATCCCTTTCCATGCACATTTACCAACTCAATTTTAGAGTCGGCTGAAAGGTATTTTCGAAGTTTAGCGATATAAACATCCATGCTGCGCGAATTGAAATAATTATCATCGCCCCAAACTTTATTTAAAGCGTAAGAACGCTCCAAAACATCTTTTTTGTTTTCGCATAACAGATTCAGTAAAGCTGCTTCTTTGGTTGTCAGTTTTTGGCTGTAATCCTTACCATCTAACAATTGATGTGTGACATCAAAACGAAGTTTCCCGATTTTATGAATTTTATTTTCATGCTCGTTGCTTACAGAATCAGGGTTTACTCTTCGTAATATCGCTTTCACACGCAACAATAATTCATCCATATTAAATGGCTTAGTGATATAATCATCACCGCCTTTTTTAAATCCACTGATTCGATCTTCACTCAACGATTTTGCTGTGAGAAAAATAATAGGAATAGTTTTATCCGTTCTGCGTATTTCTTCTGCCAGAGTAAAACCATCTTTCACGGGCATCATAATATCAAGTATACAAAGTTGAAAAGCTCCTTTTGAAAAGGCTTCGTAACCCTTTTTGCCGTTGATTGCCAAAGTGGTCTCATATCCTTTTGCGTTAAGATATTCTTTTAGCAGCAAACCAAGATTTGGGTCATCTTCAACTAAAAGAACTTTGAGTGCGGCAGCAGGTTTTTGCATCTTATTTATTTTTAGTTAATAGGGTAAAAAAATATCAAACCGGCTTCCCTTGCCTGTTTCGCTTAAAAGGTTCACCGTTCCTTTATGTTTTTCAATAATTGCTTTAACATAACTCAACCCCAAACCAAAACCTTTAACATTATGTATGTTTCCTGTGGGTACACGATACAGTTTGTCAAAAATCTTTTTCTGATTTTCAGGATTGATACCAATTCCATTGTCTTCAACTGAAATTGAAATTCCTTCGCTATAGCTTTTTGTTGCAATCTTCACAACAGGATTTTCCTCACAATATTTCAGTGCATTATCAACCAGATTCATAATAACATTGGTAATGTGAACTTTGTCAGCATGAATAATACACTTCTCAGCCTTTAAATCCATAAAAATTTCACCTCCGATTTTATCAGCCTGGATTTTCATGTTGTTTACCAATGCTTCAATCACTTCATGAATATCTACGATTTCGGTCTTTAGTTTCAGTTCACCTTTGTCAATAATGGCCGTTTGTAATACACTTTCAACAACTAAACCTAATCGCTTATTTTCTTCGTTAATTACTCTTATATAATTCTCAACCATTGCAGGTGTTTTTTCTACTTCATGGTCTTCCAAAACCTGACAGGCAAGTGAAATTGTAGAAATTGGAGTTTTCAATTCATGCGTCATATTATTGATGAAATCATTTTTTACTTCGGACAATTTCTTCTGTCTGAAAACTGTAGAAACGGTATAGGAAAATGAAAAAATAATGACAAGCATAAACAATGCAGAGGTAAGCAACATCGCCCATAATGTTTTTAAAAGATATTGTTGTCGGTTAGGAAAAAACACCGACAAGTAGTTAGGATTTGCAAAAATATTTCCCTGAAAAAGATTGACCTTGTGTGTTGAATTTACTAAATCTTCTTCAGGTGTTTGATTTGTTTCCTGAGCAAAAATCACATTCTTAAACGGATCCAGAATAGCAAACGAATAATCCGTTTCTATACCTTTATTTCCCAGTTCTTCTGCTATTAAAGAATCCAGAATTTTTGGATTTAAATTCTCTTCCTGGTCAAATGTGTTAAACGAAAGCATTTCCTTAAAAATGTCATCCAGAATTTCCGATTTTTCTGCAACCCATTGACTGCTTTTGCTCTGTATTGCACGAGCTAAATCAGCTTCCGGATTATTTTCCACTACATTATTAGGTTCTTTTAATCCTCTGGGTCCAAAACTTCTCTTTCGTGTTTTAGTCAATAAATAACCACTTGAATCTTCTACTACCTGTTCAGTAATATTCAATTCAAAATCTTCCTGACCACCCGAAAGCGCAAAATTATTTCCAAAACCATAGTTATTATTAATGGTGTCCAGGCTCATCACATTTGCTGCACCGATAGAATCCAATTTGCGAAATAGCTGCATTCTTCGGTTTTGTAAATCAACCTGTCGCGAAAGGTTTTGAGCTACACGTTGTTTTTCAAAATTGTATGCAACATTGCCCAATGCTTCACTTACAGCCTGATTAAACTGTTTTTCACGCAAAGCAATTGCATTTTTTATCCAATACACCTGCACTCCTGTGAGCCCAATAAGGGCCAGAGCCATGCAAATAATAGTAATACGGATAATGGTTTTGTTCATTGCCCCAAAAGTAGGCCTAAACCCCTTTGGAACTAAAGAGTTTAACGTTTTTTAACAGTCTTTCATCAGTATGCAGGCTTGAATACTTCTGATAATTTTTCCAGTTTATTTCCGCGTGAACCTTTTATTAAAATAAAGGAATCATGAATTGGGTTCTTGTTCAGAAACTCCAACAACTCATTTACATCTTTGAAGAAATTATGTTTCGGAAATTTTTCAATTAGTGAAAGAAAGTTTTTACCCACAAAATATGTCTGATTCAAATTCATTTTCTCAACTAAATTAATAATACTTTCATGTTCATTCTGAGAAGTTTCACCCAGTTCAAGCATCTCACCAAGGATAATAATTTTCTTATCTGCTTTAATTTTAGCGAAATTCTCTAATGCAGCCTCTACACTTGAAGGATTAGCATTATAAGCATCCATCAATATAGTATTACTGCCGGACTTAACAACTTGAGAGCGATTATTAGTTGGAATATAATTTTCAATTCCTTTATTAATCTGCTCTTTTGTTAATCCGAAATAACTTCCAATACAAATTGCTGCCATTATATTCGGAAAGTTATAGATGCCGGGAAGATGAGAAACTACTATAGTTTCAACCATATTGCTTTTTGTTTTCCACTTCACTACCAATTCAGCGTCACCTGATTCAAGTTCACCAATCACGTCTGCATTGCCGTTTTTTCCAAAAGTAAATTGCTCAAATTCTCTTACATGTTTCATCAACAATTCATCATCAGCATTCACAAAAAGTAATTTGCCATGTGATTTTATGTGTTTGAATAATTCAGTCTTTGTTTTTAAAACTCCTTCAACACCGCCCATGCCCTCCAAATGTGCTCTGCCTATATTAGTTATTAATCCGAAATCAGGAAAAGCGATATTGCACAATTCCTCAATATCGCCAGGCTTGCTTGCACCCATTTCAATCACGGCTATTTCATGCTCTTTGGTGAGTGACAAAAGCGAAAGCGGGACACCAATATGATTATTCAAATTTCCTTTTGTGGCAAAGCATTTAAACTTCTCCTTCAAGACTGAATAAATCAATTCTTTTGTGGTTGTTTTTCCATTACTACCTGTGATTCCAATTACAGGTGTCTTCAATTGCTTGCGATGGTACGTTGCCAAATCCTGCAGCGTTTTTAGCACATCATTAACTAAAATAAATTTTTCACCTTTCGCGACCTCGATAGCCATCGAGGGTACTTCATCAATAACCGCATAAACACAACCTTTTTCAACTGCTTCGGCAGCAAATGAATTTGCGTTAAAATTCTCTCCTTTCAACGCAAAAAAAATGGAACCTGGAATAATGTTTCTCGTGTCGGTGCAAACAACAGGGTGTTGCAGGAAAAGTGAATACAATGCAGAAATACTTGTCATGCCGCAAAACTAAAAAAGCCCTGCCTAACTATTTCGACAGGGCTTTTTATTTATTAACTATGAACTATTAAAATCCTGTTGGACTTCCTACTCTGGTCATTGCGCATCTGAAACCTAAGAAATCAGTGCTTTGTTTTTCATCCAAAAATCTGCGTGTTCCGGGAACCATCCAATATGCGCGGTCTTTCCACGAACCACCTTTGTAAACACGTGCTTTGTCATTTACCAATGAAGTAATGCCGTAATCATACATACGTTTGTCGGTTTTAGCATCGTCTTTAAACTCTTCATTGTTATAGAAAATACTTGATTCGAAATCACCATCTACGAAATTGATATTGTCAGATTTGTTATAATTTCTTCTGTCAAGACTTTCTTCTTCTGTTACATTTCTCCAGATAACACGACCCAGACTATCCTTTTCTGCAATCGCACCTTCCTCATCTCTTAATTGTGTCTGGTAAACGTTACCTCTGAAAGCGCGGAAGTCAGTTTCATCTTCCTGAGAAAGCGGACGATAAACATCCATAACCCACTCACTAACGTTACCGGCCATATTATATAAACCATAATCGTTTGGCCAGTATGAATCAACAGGAGCAGGTATATCAGCATTGTCATTCAGGTTACCTGCAACACCCATGTTATCGCCACGACCTCTCTTGAAGTTGGCTAACATATCTCCTTTATTGCTTTCATCCGGGTTACGAACAGTTTCTCCATTCCAAGGATACAATTTACGTTCTGTTACCCTTTCAAAGACTGTATTTCCAATCAAACCAAGAGCAGCAAATTCCCACTCAGCTTCTGTTGGCAATCTGTATTCAGGAAGAAAAATTCCGTCCTCAATACGCACTTTACGGGTGTCTTTATTAGGGTCAAGGTCATATAAATCACTTTTTACCAAACCTTCATATTGTCCGGCTAAGTATGCTTCTGTATTGAAGTTATCGTCATCAACCTGATTTGGGTTCACACGTAAAATACCTTCACGAATCAAAATCATTTCGTTTACACGGTCAGTTCTCCAAGCGCAATAGTCAGTTGCCTGCAACCAATTGATACCAACTACAGGATAATACTGATAAGACGGGTGACGCAGGTAAAGTTCTACATAAGGCTCGTTGTAAGCCAACTTATCCCTCCAAACCAGCGTGTCGGGCAATGCTTTTTTGAAAACCTCAGGATAGCTTTCATAGAATACACGTGTTAACCAATAAAGGTACTCACGGTAATCTACGTTTTTTACCTCAGTTTCATCCATGTAAAATGAAGAAACAGTAACCCTTCTTGGAACGTTATTCCAATCGTAACGTACATCCTGTTCAACACGTCCCATTGAAAAAGTACCGCCTTCAATGAACACCAAACCAGGTCCGGTTTCCTGACCTTCATAGTCAACAACCTCAAATCCTCCGTTTTTAGAGTTGTTGTAATCCCAACCTGTAGTGCTTGATTTTTCTTTCTGGCACGAGGTAATTGTTGCCAGAACTAAAGACATAGCTGATAATTTAATTGCTATTCCTTTTAGTGTTTCCATGTTATTTATGAATTGGTTTTAATTGTATAACGCTGCGAAAAAATTATTATTGTATGCTATTGAAATTATTTTTAGAACGAAGGACAACTGATAGCTCTGAACTTCTTCTTCTTAGGCTTGCAAGGGAATTGCATTGCCACCGAAAATTCGTGCGAACCGGCAGTTGCATTACTTAGTTTTGATACCGTTACATCATAACTGTAGCCGAATTTAAATCCTTGGTACTGGAATCCGACAAGGGCTATAAACGCATCTGCATTGAAAAAGTTCTGTCTGAACCATAATCCACCTACAAAAACTCCTTTGTTGATGTAAAAACCATAGTTGATTTGTTGAAAATCCTGCTGTTGTTGATACAATACATTAAGCGACCAGTTTCCCTTTTCTTTTCTTTTCTTGTTGAAGTAAGAAACAAAACCAATGTGACCGGTTAATTTCATTGGAAGTTTGCTTACACCAAGAAAACCCTCATCAGGTTGAGTAAGGTGGTGAGCGGCAAAGCCAACATAAAAACGTTCGCTGAAACCAAGAAGACCGGCAGAGAAATCAGGAAAACCTCTGCTGTTTTTTCCGAATATTTCATTTGTATTGTAAATAAACCCGTAACGAGAGTCAATCTGATCTCCAAATGTTAATTTGCTCCAGTCAATTTTTTTCTGCATATAGCTTGCCTGCAAACCTAACTTCATTGAAAACTTTCGGCTTACTTCCAAACGATAAGAATACATAAGGTTAATTCCCAGAGTATTCAATGTTCCTTCTCCTGCTCTGTCATTAGTAACTAAGAGACCAACCCCGCCATGCAGCCCATCAAAATGCTGGTCATAAGAAGCGCTATACGTAACATAAGTTCCCGAAATAGCCGGCCATTGGTTACGATAATTCATAATAATGCGGGGGCAGATTGCCGTTCCTGCAAAAGCCGGGTTTAAATAAAGTGGATTGGCGTAAAACTGGGTAAATTGCGGGTCTTGTGCCTTTACGCTGTCGATGAGTGATAGAGCAAGCAGGGAGATAAAAAGTAATCGCTTTACCATGCTATTATTGAGATTTAGTTAATATCGTGTTTATAAATACTGCGTTTACGGTCGTCTATAAGGGTAACAAATATAGAAAATAATATTCTTAATAAGAAAACGCGATAAAAAGATTTTTATTGTCTGTCCTCATTTTAAGCATTATAAACTTTCAGGTCCAACGGTAAAGCGGGGAAAATGTTGTCATCTATCGATATTTTTTCAACCGATATTTGGTTTTTTCAAAAATAATCTATCTTTGCAGTCCTTAAAAACAATTCTTTATACCACGCATATCGCAGATTTCTACTCTGATTTTTGATTAAACAAGCCGGTTTTCTTTTTTGAAAAACGGTAAGCGTGAAGATTACAAACTTAATAATCGATAATTTTTAAAACAGATATCCTGTTTTAATTGTTGTCACATAAAAACCGGAAGAATGAAAAAGCAAATTCATCTTTTAGCAATTGTGCTGCTTCTAATGCCATCACTGGCATTTTCGCAATATGCGAAACAACGCAACTCAGGTAAAAAAGAAATAAAATGGGGTGCAGTAAAAAAGGAAAATCCGGCAGAAGGAATGGAAAAAGCGTTCCTGTATTTTGATGGGGCTGTTTATGACGCAGTTAATAATTTACCAGTTTATGTTTATAAAGGAGCAACCGAAAATAATGCTTCACAAATCAAAGCATTTTTAGTAAATCCAGTTTATGCACCTTTTGAACCAAACGAGCTTTTAAAAATTGAAGGCCTTGATAAAATAAGTTCCGAAATTGAAGTAAGCGCTTCAGTATCTTATGAACGTAAGAAAAAAATATCCGTTGTTTCATTTATTCCTATTCGCAAAAATGCTACTTCAGGTCAATTTGAAAAACTACTGAGTTTTGATTTGCAAGTGGTGGCAACTGATTTCAAATCTTTTCAACCAAAATCAACAACTACAGATGTTTCTAATTCTGTTCTGGCTTCGGGAAACTGGTATAAGGTTTCGGTAAATGCTGATGGCATTTACAAACTTACTTACGACCAATTGCAGGAACTGGGAATGAATGTGGAGAATATAGATCCGCGAAATATCCGTGTTTATGGAAACGGGGGAGGAATGTTGCCAAAAGCAAATGCTGATTTCCGCCAAGATGATTTGCAGGAAAATGCAATTGTTGTTGTTGGAGAAAGCGATGGTGATTTTACAAGTAATGATTACGTTTTGTTTTACGGACAATCTCCTCACCGCTGGACTTACAATACCACTACCTCAAAGTTTGAACATATACTAAACGACTATTCAGATAACACCTATTACTTTATTACTGCAGACCTTGGATCTGGAAAAAGAATTGCTCCTTTAGCTTCTTCTGACCAGCCTGCAACTCACAACATCAATACTTTTAACGATTATGCTTTTCATGAAAGCGATGAAAAAAATATTATCAAATCGGGCAGAGAGTGGTATGGAGAGTATTTTGATATTCAAAATTCGTATGATTTTTCATTTTCATTTCCCAACATTGATGCATCAACTCCTGCCAATATAAACGTATCAGGTGCCGGGCAATGCGCCTGTGGTTCGGGCACAAGCACTTCATTTAATGTAAAAGTTAACAATGGTTCGCCTTTAAACATTCCTTTTCAAAATGTAACCGGTGTTTATACCAATGCACAGGCTTCGGATGCAACAGGAAATGCTGATTTCACTCCAACAAACTCAACACTTAATGTAACTGTTAGCTATAATAAAGGTGGATTTTCAACAGCTGTTGCCTGGCTTAATTATATTGAACTAAATGTACGCAGAAATTTAGCAATGGCGGGTAGCCAAACTATTTTTCGTGATGCAAACAGTGTTGGCACAGGCAATGTTGCAGAGTTTTCACTCAGTAACTCAAATTCAGCTGTTACAATTTGGGATGTGACAGACCCTATAAATATTCGCAAACAGGAAGCCGCACTGTCTGGTTCAAACCATGTCTTCCGTGCATCAGCAGAAACATTGCACGAATATGTTGCATTTGATGGTTCTGCTTATTTAACACCTGTTAACGAAGGTTTTGTTGCTAATCAGGATATACACGCGCTTCCGCAGGTAGATATGGTGATTGTGGCTTATCCCGAATATTTAAGTGAAGCCGAACGCCTTGCTAATTTTCACCGCAATAATGTGGTTAGTCCGCTTACGGTTGCCATTGTTACACCTCAGCAGGTTTATAATGAGTTTGCCTCGGGCGCACAGGATGTTGCAGCTATTCGTGATATGATGAAGATGTTTTACGACCGCGCTACCAATGATGATGAATTACCAAAGTATCTTCTGCTTTTTGGTGATGGCTCTTACGATAACCGTGACCGTCTGGACAATAACACTAACCGCATTGTTACTTATCAAAGCGTGCAATCGTTAAGTCCTACCTCATCTTATGTTTCCGATAATTTTTTCGGTTTTCTTGACAGCAATGAAGGTGTTTGGATTGAAGGTTGCGACAGTTGTAACCCTCATTTTCTTGACATCGGAATCGGACGTTTGCCAGTACAAACTTTACAGGAAGCAAGTAACGTAGTGACTAAAATTCTCGACTATGAAGGCGTAGCAACCATTGAAACAAACCCAAGCCTTTGCACGGCACAAACAGTAAGCATTTCATCGCCCGACTGGAAAAACTGGATTTGCTTTATTGGCGATGACGAAGACAACAATCAACATTTTGAACAGGCAGATGCATTAGCAAAGGGCCTGGATACCACACAAAACAACTACAACATCGACAAAATTTATTTCGATGCTTTTGTTGAAGAATCTACTCCGGGCGGACAACGTTACCCTTCAGTAAAAGATGCTATTAATAACCGGGTACTAAAAGGAGCATTGGTTATCAATTATACCGGACACGGTGGTGAGGTTGGCTGGGCGCACGAGCGTGTGCTTGAAGTTTCTGACATCAATAGTTGGACAAACATTGAAAATCTTCCTGCTTTTGTAACTGCCACTTGTGAATTTTCGCGCTTTGAAGATCCGGGCAGAACCTCTGCCGGAGAACTTGTTTTATTAAACCCAAATGGAGGTGGAATTGCTCTGTTTACAACCACGCGATTGGTTTTTTCTGCACCTAACTTTACGCTGAACAAAAATTTTTACAAGCATTTATTTCCTGTTGATGGCGAGCCTATACCAACTATGGGAGAAGTGATGCGCAAAACTGTGAACGAAGGCACCAATGGTGTTATCCAGAACAGCCGTAACTTTTCATTATTGGGCGATCCTGCTCAGCGTTTGGCTTATCCTGTAAATAATGTAGTTACCACTTCAGTAAACGGAAACCCGGTTGGCGGAGCTGCCGACACCCTGAAAGCACTTGGATTAGTGACCGTAACGGGCGAAATACACGACCGCAACGGTGATAAAATGACCGGCTTCAACGGATTGATTTACCCAACTGTTTTTGATAAGTCAGCAACCATTAATACGCTTGCAAATGACCCTGCCAGCAGTGTTGAAAGTTTTAAACTGCAGAAAAATATTCTTTATAAAGGTAAAGCCAGTGTTACCAATGGAGACTTCTCCTTCACATTTATTGTTCCCAAAGACATCTCCTATAATTATGGTTTCGGACGCATCAGCTATTATGCTTATGACGGCATTACTGACGCAAACGGAAATTACGAAAACGTGATTATTGGTGGTTCGGCTGATAATGTTGCCAACGATGTACAAGGTCCGCAGGTAAACTTATACCTTAACGATGACAAATTTGCTTTTGGGGGCACCACCAATGAAAATCCACTTTTATATGCTGTAGTAAACGACCCCAACGGGATTAACACTGTTGGAAATGGCATAGGACACGATATTGCGGCTGTACTGGATGAAAATACCAACAAAACCATTGTGCTGAATGAGTACTATCAGGCCGATCTTAACAGCTACCAGAGCGGAACCATTCGTTACCCGTTCTCGGAACTGAGTGATGGGCGCCACACGCTGAAAATGAAAGTGTGGGATGTTTACAATAATTCATCAGATGCCTATACCGAGTTTATTGTTTCGCAATCTGCTGAACTGGCGTTGAGCCATGTGTTGAACTATCCTAATCCGTTTACCACAAATACTCAGTTTATGTTTGAGCACAATCGCCCTTGTGCCGATCTGGATGTAAATATTCAGGTGTTTACTGTTTCAGGAAAAGTGGTTAAAACCATTAACGAACAATTAAACTGCGATGGCTTTCGTGCCAACGGCATAAGCTGGAACGGGCGCGATGACTTTGATCAGAAAATAGGCAGAGGCGTTTATGTGTATCGCATAAAAGTGCGCACACCTGAAGGCTTTACGGCACAGGCGTTTGAAAAATTAGTAATCTTGAATTAGCCAAACAGGCACATAGCCAAATAGCCAAGTAGTTATAAAACAGCCATGCAGCAATCACAAATTCACTCACTCACAAAATCACAAATAAATATATCTTTGCCACCCCTTCAAAAAAATAAGATGAAAAACAAACTTGTTTTTACCGCGCTTACAGCATTTACTTTGTGCACAGGAAGCCAACAAATTCTTGCGCAACAAAATCAGAATCAGACAGCGCAAACCATACAGATTAACACCATTACCACAGCTGTTCCGTTTTTAGCCATCACTCCCGATGCAAGAGCCGGTGCAATGGGCGATGTGGGTGTTTCATCTACACCTGATGCAGCATCTATTCACTGGAATCCGGGCAAACTTGCTTTTGTTGAAAACGATATGGGCTTTGCTGTTTCATACACTCCGTGGTTGCGCAAACTGGTTCCTGATATTAACCTTGCATACCTTTCGGGTTATGGACGTTTCGGAAAGAAAAAACTCCAAACTATTGCCGGTTCATTACGCTATTTTTCTTTGGGTGACATCACCTTTACCGATAACGTTGGTAACGTAATCGGTAACTTCCGCCCTAATGAATTTGCATTGGATGTAGCCTACTCTCGTAAACTTTCTGACTTTGTTTCTATGGGTATTGCCCTGCGTTATGTAAACTCAAACCTTACAGGCGGTATTGCTGTGGAAGGTGCTGCTACCAAAGCTGCACAGGCAGTTGCGGGTGATGTTGGTATTTACATTACCAAGCCCAATATTAAAATCGGCAATATGAAGTCTGATTTTGCTTTTGGTCTTTGCATCTCTAACATCGGCAACAAGGTTTCTTATACCAACACTTCTGAGAAAGATTTTATTCCAATCAATCTGCGCCTTGGCCCTTCTTACAAAATCAATTTTGACGACTTTAACTCGCTTGCCGTTATGGTTGACATCAATAAACTGTTGGTACCCACCCCTCCTACTTTAGCGCGTGATTCTGCCGGCAACCCAATACCTGACGGAAATGGTTATTATCAGATTGCGGCAGGTAAAAATCCCAACGTAAGTGTTCCTGCCGGAATGATTCAAAGTTTTGGTGATGCGCCCGGAGGCTTTAAAGAAGAAATGCGTGAGCTTACTTACTCATTTGGTATGGAGTATTGGTACAATAAAATGTTCTCGGTTCGTGCAGGTTATTTCAATGAAGCTGCTTCAAAAGGTAACCGTAAATATTTTACACTGGGTGCGGGTATCCGCTACAATGTATTCGGGCTTGACTTTGCTTATCTTGTTCCAACACAGCAACGCCACCCGCTTGAAAACACATTGCGTTTCACGCTTACTTTTGATTTTGCTAACCTGAAGGCTAAGAAAGAAAAAGAAGGCGGAGCCGAGTAATTTCAATCAACCATACAAATAAAAAGTCACCTCGCCTTATGCGAGGGGACTTTTTATTTGTAGCAGATACGCTTCCGTCCTTTCCAAACCCATTTCCACCGTTTCCGCAACTCTTTCCTTCGTTTCCATACTCCGTTCCGCTGTTTCCACAAGCACTTCCGTTGTTTCCGTAAAGCGTTCCGTTGTTTCCGCAGTTCGTTCCGGCATTTCCATACTCATTTCCGCCATTTCCGAGCTTATTTCCGCCATTTCCGTGATGCTTTCCGCCAGCGGAAATGCTTATGGAAATGGCGGAAAGCCTTATGGATTAGATAAAAGTCCAATATTGAAAAAATAAAGGTCGTCTATACGAGCCTGCTAAAGTTCCAGATGGACGACCTGTTTAGATATGTTTTATTGGTTATTGTAAATCACATCTATATTTGCGGCAACAAATAAAAAGCAAATGGCAAAAATCCGCACCGGCTTCGGCTTTGATGTTCACCAACTGAGAGAAGGTCACCCCTTTTGGCTGGGCGGCATACAAATACCCCACACCCACGGAGCCTTTGGTCATAGCGATGCCGATGTACTTATTCATGTTATCTGTGATGCCCTGCTGGGCGCAGCCAATATGCGCGATATTGGTTTTCATTTTCCTGACACTGCAGGCGAATTCAAGAATATTGACAGCAAAATTCTGCTGAAAAGAGTGGTGGAACTGATTACCGAAAAAGGCTATACCATTGGCAACATAGACAGCACCATTTGCCTGCAACGCCCAAAAATAAACCCGTTTATTCCTGAAATGAAACAGGTGCTTGCCCAGGTAATGGGTATATCGGAAGAAGATATTTCCATTAAAGCCACCACCACCGAAAAACTGGGCTATGTAGGCAGGGAAGAAGGGGTTTCGGCATACTGCGTGGTGCTGATTGAGAAGGTGTAACCTCAGCCCCTGAACATTCCCCCACCCTGTTTGTTTACCTTTACTAATAACAGGATTATGGCAAACATCAAATGGTTTAAACTGACAGCCTGCATAGCAGGAGTGTTACTTGTAGGATTTACCTCGGGCATAGCCACTGCAAGCGGCATGAATGGGTGGTTTGATACGCTGCAAAAACCATTTTTCAATCCGCCCTCGTGGGTTTTTGGTCCGGCATGGACTACACTTTATATATTAATGGGCATAGGGCTTTACCTGATTTTACAAACTCCTGCAAGTGAAATGCGCAAGGCTGCTCTAACTTACTTCGGGGTTCAGCTTTTTCTTAATTTCAGCTGGAGTTTTCTCTTCTTTTATTTTCATCAAATAGATATGGCTCTTATAGAAATAGCGATGCTTTGGGGCTGTATTCTGAATATGATTTTACGGTTTCACAAGCTTTCGCCAACAGCTGCTTTTTTACAACTGCCCTATCTGGCATGGGTAAGTTTTGCAACGTTGCTTAATGCAGCATTTTGGTACCTTAATCGTTAAAAAAGTATGGCCTTTTACCAGTTTACTGCAACACAGAAAATACCCGCTACGGTTGAGCAGGTATGGGATTTTATCTCCTCACCAAAAAACCTGAAAGAGATTACACCTGCCTATATGGGCTTTGAAATAACAGGGGCAAGCCTTCCGGAAAAAATGTATCCGGGAATGATTATTTCCTATAAAGTTAGTCCGCTGCTGGGCATTAAAATGACCTGGGTAACCGAAATAACGCATGTAGAAAATCACCTCTATTTTGTAGACGAGCAGCGCATGGGACCTTATGCCATGTGGCATCATCAGCACAAGATTGAAACCATTGAAGGCGGGGTGCTGATGACCGATATAGTTAGCTATCAGCCGCCCCTTGGATTTCTGGGAGTAATAGCCAACGCACTTTTTATCAGAGGAAAACTGAAAGAAATTTTTGATTTCCGCACCGTGGCCGTTGAGAAAAAATTTGGTAAACTTTAAAAATAAAAATCATGAACATAGCAATTATAGGAAGCGGTAATGTGGGTGGTGCGCTGGCGCAGCAACTCATAAAAGCAGGTCACAACGTATTGATGGGTGTGCGTTTACCGCTCAGCGAAAAATCATTAAAGCTTGCTGCAAAAATTGGTGAAGATCGTTTTGCAGCCGTTGAAAATGCAGCATCACAATGCGAAGTAATTATCATCACCACACCACCTGATGCTGTGATTTCGCTTATTCCGCAACTGGGTGATGTAAGCAATAAAGTAATTATTGATGCAACCAATTCCATTCGCGTAAAGCCCGAGCCTTTTGCCACTGCCTTTCATGCAATCAAAGCCATAACAAAATCAGAGTTAGTTGTAAAATGCTTTAACAGCACAGGATTCGAAAATATGCTGAACCCGGTTTACAATGGTGAGGGAATAGATATGTTTTGTGCAGGTAACAGTAAAGAAGCAAAACAACTTGCCGAAAAACTGAGCAAAGAAATTGGTTTTGCTACCTGTTACGATTTTGGAGGTGATGACAAAGTGGAGCTGCTTGAAAAATTTGCACTCAGCTGGATTAACCTTGCGATTATGCAGGGTCACGGACGCAACCTGGCCTTTAAAGTAGTAAGGCGATAATTGTAACAATTGTAGCAGTAGGTTTCAAAACATCTTTGCACCTTTGCACTATAAATTATCAGGCTATGAATATTGAACAAATCTATACCGGCTGTCTTGCACAAGGCGCATATTATATAACCAGCAATGGCGAAGCGGCCATCATTGACCCGCTGCGCGAAGTGCAGCCTTACTTAGACCGCCTTCACCGCGATGGGGTAAAACTGAAATATATTTTTGAAACGCATTTTCATGCCGACTTTGTAAGCGGGCATGTTGACCTTAGTCGCTCAACAGGTGCTCCTATTATTTATGGTCCTAATGCTTCGTGTGAGTTTGATTGCACAAGTGCCAAAGACGGACAGATTTTTGAACTCGGCAATGTGAAGATAAAAGTACTGCACACACCCGGTCATACTATGGAAAGCACCACCTTTTTATTGATTGACGAAAACGGAAAAGACCATGCAATTTTTTCCGGTGATACTTTGTTTATAGGTGATGTGGGTCGTCCCGACCTGGCGCAGAAAGCAGCCAATATGACCATGGAACAATTAGCTGGTACATTATATAAATCATTGCGCGAAAAAATAATGCCACTGGCAGATGATGTAATTGTATATCCAGCACATGGTGCAGGTAGTGCCTGCGGAAAAAACATGAGCAAAGAAACTGTTTCAACCATAGGTAACCAGAAGCAGTTTAATTATGCTCTGCGCGCTAATATGACCGAACAGGAATTTATAAAAGAAGTAACCGATGGCTTGCTTCCTCCTCCCGCCTATTTTGGAATGAATGTGGCTATGAACAAAAAAGGCTACGACAGTTTTGAAACCGTTCTTAATAACGGAATGCGTGCACTTTCTGCCACTGAGTTTGAAGCAGCAGCCGAAGAAACAGGCGCATTAATTTTAGATACACGCAGCAATAACGAGTTCTGGAAAGGTTTTATTCCACAATCAGTAAGCATTGGTTTGAATGGTGACTTTGCTCCGTGGGTTGGTGCATTGCTTGCTGATGTTAAACAACCTTTGCTGTTGGTTACCGATTTAGGCAAAGAAGAAGAAACCGTTACCCGCCTGAGCCGTGTTGGTTTTGATAATATACTCGGACATCTGAAAGGCGGAATAAAAACCTGGCTCAATTCAGGAAAAGAAACCGACACCATCAACCGCATTACACCTGCACAATTTGCAAGTGCATACAAACCGGGCGGAAGCAAAGTGGTGGACATCCGCAAAGAAACAGAGTATGAAGCCGAACACATCAACGAAGCCTATAGCAAACCTCTTGCATATATCAACGATTGGGTAAAAGACATAAATCCTGATGAGCATTTTTTTATGCACTGTGCAGGAGGCTACCGCAGCATGATAGCAGCAAGTATTTTGCAGGCGCGCGGCTATCGAAATTTCACTGAAGTGGAAGGCGGTTTCAATGCCATTGCCAAAACCGATATTCCAAAATCGGATTTTGTTTGCCAGAGTAAGGTTTTGAAATAATAGTCTGTTCGTCACCCTGGACTTGTTTCAGGGTCTGAGATGCTGAAACGAGTTCAGCATGACGTTATTTTTTGATGCAACATCAACTTTGTTTTTTCTAATTTAGCCGCGCTTAAAAATTATGACAGACGAAGAAAAAGCGCATCAGCGAAAAGTCCGCAACTCCAATATCTCTGCAGTAGTCAGTATTTCATTGGTTCTATTTCTTATAGGAATTCTGGGACTCATTATGCTGTATGCACAAACACTTTCTATTTATGTACGCGAAAACATAGGCTTTTCCGTTATCATGAAAGACAATACCAAGGAAGTTGACATGCTGCAATTGCAGAAATTTATGGATGCAAGACCCAGTGTAAAATCCACCAAATTTATCAGCAAAGATGAAGCAGCAGTTCGCCTGAAAGAAGATTTGGGTGAAGATTTTGTTGAATTCTTAGGATATAATCCGCTTCTGCCATCCATTGATGTGCGCCTTAAAGCAGAATATGCCAATCCCGACAGCCTTGCAAAAATGGAAGCGGAACTAATGCAAGACCCTAAAGTTCATGAAGTCTACTACCAGAAATCATTGGTAGAAGTCATTAACCGAAACGTGCGCAAAATGGGGCTTGTGATTTTAATTTTCTGTGGACTGCTGAGCATTGTTGCAGTAGCTTTAATTAATAATACCATCCGTCTTTCGGTCTACTCAAAACGATTTATCATTAAAAGTATGCAACTGGTTGGAGCAACGCAGGAATTTATCCGTAAACCATTTGTAATAACCGGGATTATCAGAGGTTTAATTGGGGCGGGGATAGCAAACATCATGTTGCTTTTTGTAATTCTTTTTGTTAGAAAATCGGCACCCGAACTTTTTGCTTTGCAGGAATTTGTGATTACTGCTATACTTTTTACAGGTGTTGTTGCAGCAGGTGCACTTATTTCATGGCTTTCCACTACATTCGCAGTCCGCAAATATTTGAAACTAAAAGGAGACGATTTATATTATTAATAGACTAACAACTAATAACAATGGCTAAAGAACTTGAAAATAAAAAATCTGACCTTGCTTTCGGAAAAGAAAACTACATCCTTCTTTTAGTAGGTTTAGGTTTTATAGTAACAGGTTTTATTCTCATGACAGGCGGTGGCTCTGAAGACCAAAATGTTTTCAGCGAAGAAATTTTTTCTTTCCGCAGAATTACACTTGCTCCAATTGTTGTAATTACCGGCTTTGTGATTGAGATTTTCGCAATCATGAAAAAACCGAAAGATTAAAATCAATTAGTCAATGAAGTAATTTGTCAATTTGACAATGCACTTAACAATTGACAAATTGACTCATCGTCACATTGACAAATTAAAATGTCTTTTCTCGAAGCACTTATTCTCGCCATCGTAGAAGGAATCACCGAATTCCTTCCCGTTTCGTCCACCGGACACATGATAATTGCTTCGGCATTTATGGGCATTAACGAAAGTTCGTTTGTTAAAATTTTTGAAGTAAACATTCAGTTCGGAGCAATTCTTTCTGTAGTTGTTTTGTATTGGAAACGATTTTTTCAGTCGCTTGATTTTTATTACAAACTGTTAGTTGCCTTTATTCCGGCTGCTATAATTGGTTTTTTGCTTGGCGATTTTATTGACAGCCTGCTTGAAAACGTTTGGGTAGTAGCCTCTTCTTTATTGATTGGCGGAGTTATTCTGCTGTTTGTTGACAAATGGTTTCAGTCATCAAACGAAGAAAAAGTGGATTACAAAAAAGCATTGTCCATTGGATTCTTTCAGTGTATCGCCATGATACCCGGTGTTTCACGATCTGCTGCAACTATCATTGGTGGAATGGCGCAAGGGCTCAACCGCAAAACAGCAGCTGAGTTTTCTTTCTTTCTTGCAGTGCCCACCATGTTTGCTGCTTCAGCCTATAAAATGCTCAAAGGCTACAAAGAAATAACCACCGACAATTTGGATATTCTTCTTTTCGGAAATCTGGTAGCATTTATTGTTGCTATGCTTGCCATTAAATTTTTCATCTCTTTTCTTACCAAATACGGATTCAAAGTCTTCGGCTGGTATAGAATTGTCCTTGGCTTATTCTTGCTTGTTCTGCTTGCCATGGGCTACGAACTTAAAATCATG
>CANJWH010000036.1 GCA_947478465.1 Bacteroidota bacterium | reverse complement strand
TGTGCGGTCGGGCAAAATTAAATGTGGTGCTTTTGTGTCGGCTTGGGTGTTGGCAAAGCAGCTCTTTTAATTTTGCGAAGGGTAGGCTGTCTTTCATTTTTTCTGTCGATATTTTGATGGTCTGTCTGTCTTTGTTACAATGACCGCTAACATTAAATATCCTCAACTCCCAAATTCAAAAGTATCAGATAATCAGACAAATCTAAAAATATTCCACAACCAACACAAAATTATTTTCAAGTGTATTATAAGCCTAATTTATCTAACGGACTTTGTACTTTTGAAATGTGTTTTTTGCTTACATGGGTATAAATACTGGTGGTGCTTAAACTGTTATGTCCCAACAAATCTTTTATCGTCATCAGATCCGTTCCACTTTCCATTAGGTGGGTAGCAAACGAATGGCGCAGGGCATGTATCGAGCCTTTTTTAGTTACGCCCGCTTTTTTCTTCGATGTTTTTATCACTTCCTCAATACTGCGGGTGGTGTATTGTCCGCCATACTGCCCCTCAAATAACCACACCTTAGGCTTTTCTCTTTCGGCTATATAATAAGCACGCATCAATTCCAGTATCACAGGGCTTAACATCACCTGTCTGTCCTTTTTTCCTTTGGCTGCCCGCAGTGTTATTACCATGCGGTCGGTATCAATATCCCTTATTTTTAAATTCACCAATTCGCTCACCCGCAACCCTCCCGAGTAGGCAAGACACAGTATAGTGCGGTGTTTCAGATTTTCGGTTGCCAGAATAATGCGTTTCAGTTCCTGTTCCGAAAATACTGAAGGCAGTTTAAACTCCTTTTTAGCCCTCGGCAAATCATACTCTTCTCTTGGTCTGTTCAGTAACTGCTCATAAAAAAACTTAATCGCATTAATCAACTGGTTCTGTACCGTGCTGCTCCATTTTGCACTGTTGCGGTAGTGCACCAAAAAGTCCATGATCTCATACTTAGTAATAGTACTGGGTTTGCGCTCGGGAAAATAATTCAGAAATATGATAAACCAGTTGCTATACGTTTTAATAGTGTTATGACTGTAATTTTTCAGCCGCAGCAATTCAATATAAGCCTTTAACGCCACCGTTTGTGTATTATTAATTGGCATCGGCTTAAGCATACTGCCAACTGTAACTGCTTCCTGCCCGCTGCCGCTGCTAACTAATCGCTTATCCAACCTCACCTCATTGCGCTCCTGCAACTGTAATTTCAATTCCGCTGTATCAATTACTGCCAATCCTTTCAGTTTTTCGCGCAATAATTTTACTACCTCTTTGTTCACCGCAAAGTGCCATGCCTTATTGCTGCGGCTCCACCGCGCTCCGGGTATCTGGCGCACCGCCTCATTCAGCTCTTTGTTATACTCAAAGACTGCAAACAGGCGCTCGGTACCATCATGTTGCTTTATGGTAAGTTTTACGGTTGACATTGGTGTTTCAAAAATAAAACTTTTTTTAGTTTTATTTTTAATAGTAGCGGGTTTCTATTTCCTTTCATAAGATTCCTTGCCTGCGAAAAGTGGGGTTCTTAATGACAGACTTATCGGATGTTTGAATTATTAAAATCTTAATGGAACTTTAATTCTATTTAAAATGAAAAGGTTAGTATTGTGCCAAATTAATAATTTTAATAATTATTAGTGATTTAACCCGGTTTCAACCAAGATAATTATTAACAAATAATTAATTGTAAATCAATTACTTAATACGAACGCATCGACTACGCTCAGCATGACATATCGCTTCCGTATTTATTCTTCTAAAAAAAAACATGTTCCGCTCCCTCCTCGCCCTCCTCTCCTTTTTCATTTGCTCCGTTTCCTTCGCCCAGAAAAAAACTGAATACGCCCCAACAGATGTTTCATCCGTTTCGCCAGCGCCTTATGATTTTAAAACGCAGAAACAATATAAGCACTTTACCTATTCATCTTTCTATTTAACCATGCGTGATGGCAATAAAATTGCCGTTGAAGTTTATCTTCCAAAAGGTATAAAAGAAGGCGAAAAAATTCCTGCCATCATGCACCAGACACGCTACTGGCGTTCGTTTCAGTTGCGCTGGCCTTTTAAGTGGATGACCAAAAAAAATATGATTGAACCGCTTTACAGCTTTATGATGCAGTTTGTGCATAGTGGCTATGCAGTGGTAAATGTGGACACTCGTGGCTCGGGAGCAAGCTTCGGCACTATCCCCCACCCCTGGACAAAAGACGAAGTTCAGGACGGCTACGAAATTGCCGACTGGATTGTAAAACAACCCTGGAGCAGCGGAAAGATTGGTGCTTCTGGCGCTTCGTACAGCGGAACAACTTCTGAATTTTTGCTTACTACCAAACACCCGAATGTAAAGGCTGTGGTAAATTTATTCTCACTGTTTGATGTGTATACCGACAATGCTTTCCCCGGTGGAGTTCACAACCGATGGTTTACTTCGGTGTGGGGTTATGCCAACAGCGAGCTGGACAAAGGCAAAATTCCCACCAGTAATAAACGCATAAAAGCAGCGGTAAAAGGCGTGAACCCCGTGCAGGGAAAAGGACATAACCAACTGCTCAAAGATGCTATTGCCTCTCATGCCGGAAACCTGAATGTAAATGATGGCGCTATGACTATTTCGTATCGTGATGATGTGGCAAAAGTGGGCGGTGTTGCTTCTGACGAATTTAGTCCCCACACTTTTATGAAACAGGAAGACGAATCAGGCGCTGCTGTTTACAGCTATAGCGGCTGGAGCGATGGCGCCTATCAGCATTCAGCAATTAAACGCCACTTAAATCTCACTAATCCTGACAACAAACTTATTCTTGGTCCATGGGAACATGGCGGACGCTACAACACCAGTTCTGCTAATCCGGGCGAAACTGGCTTTGACCACCTGGGCGAGATTATGAAGTTCTTTGATTTTCATTTAAAAGGTGTACAGAACGGAATTGACAAAGAACCGCGCATCCACTACTTTACCATGGGCGAAGAAAAATGGAAGAGCAGTGATGTATGGCCTCCGCTTGCTGAGAACACCACCTTCTTTCTGGGCGGAAATAAAATGCTTATGCGCAGAACTGACCTAAGAGGAAAAACAGAAAACAGAGGTATCCGCGAATATGAGTATGAAACCTACCAGGTCGACACCACCGTTGGCACAGGTGCAGACTCTCGCTGGCGTTCTGTAGCGGGACAACTGCACACAGCAGACGTTTATCCCGATCGCACCAAACGCGACAGTGCATTGTTAGTTTACAACACCATCGAACTCAGTAGTGATGTAGAAGTTAGCGGACATGCCATCATTGATTTATTTGTGAGTTCCAATGAAACAGACGGATGCTTTTTTGTTTACCTTGAAGATGTGGATGAAAACGGGAATGTACACTATGTTACAGAAGGATTATTTCGTGCAGTGCACCGCAAATTGAGCACCGAAACACAGCCTTACAAAGATGTAGTTCCTTACCACACCTTTCTTAAAAAAGATGCCCAGCCTTTAGTTCCAAACGAAGTTGCTGAGTTAAAGTTTGATTTGCTGCCTGTTTCTTATTTATTCAAGAAAGGACATAAAATCCGCATTGCTATTTCTGGTGCCGATGCAGACCATTTTCGTCCTATGACCAACAGCCAGCCATTGATTAAAGTGTGGCATACGGAACAGTATCCTTCTAAGATTGAGTTGCCGGTAGTGAAATAGTCCGAAGCCGGGTGTGCGAGGTCTGCTGTTAAAACACCCGACCTCGGACACCCGACATCCCTTCTACTTCACAATAAAATAAGCTGCAGCCAACCATACCAATCCTTTCAAAAGGAAGAACAAAAAACCAACGAAACCAATTCGTTTGAGCCACATTTTAAGACGTGCTCCTTTTTTATTTTTCTCTTCCTCGTCCAAAATCATGGAGCAAATTTATTGCTTTACACGGTTTCAACAGCATTTTCAGCTTCCTAATTTTCCCTGTTTTCTATCGCTGTTTTCTTCCCGATTACCGACTTAATTATATTTTGATAAATTCGCCCCGTTCAATAACATATTTAATCTATAAATATCCATATGAAGCGTCACTACTCACTCATTTTTTCGGCAGCATTTTTATTCATTTGTCAACTTACTTTTGCTCAGGGTACAGGAACTCTGAAAGGAGTAATAACCGACACCAAAACAGGTGAAACCCTTATAGGCGCAAGCGTTACTCTTGAAACCGATAAAACCAAAGGCTCGGCTGCAGATTTTAACGGAAACTATTCGCTAACCCTTCCTGCAGGACCGCATAAAATTGTTATTTCATTTACCGGCTATAACAGCAAAACAAAAGAAGTAACCATTACTGCCGGACAAACAAGTACCCTGAATGTTGATTTATCTGTAACAGCAAAAGAACTTGGAGCAGTTGTAGTATCAGCAGGAAAATTTGAACAGAAAGTTGAAGACCTTACCGTTTCGGTAGAAATTATAAGCGCTGATCTGGTTGCCAACAAAGGAACCACCAGCGTTGAAACTGCAATTAACCAAACACCCGGTGTTCAGATTATAGACAGCGAACCTCAGATACGTGGTGGTAGCGGTTACAGCTTTGGCGCAGGAAGTCGTGTTGCTGTTCTGGTTGACGACCTTCCTATGTTAAGTGGTGATGCAGGAAGACCAAGTTGGGGATTTATTCCGGTTGAAAATCTTGAACAGATTGAGGTTATTAAAGGTGCATCATCTGTGCTTTATGGTACAGCAGCTTTGAGCGGAATGATTAATATAAGAACTGCTTACCCTAAAGACACACCGCAAACAAAAGTTACCCTTTTAGTTGGTATGTATGATTCACCTAAACGTAAAGAAACCAAATGGTGGGACGGAATGAACCCAATGATGGCAAACCTTAATTTCTTCCATTCACGCAAAATAGGAAACTTGGATTTTGTGATTGGTGGAAACCTGATTGCAGATGACGGACATGTTGGTCCCGGAAAAGAAGCATACATTGGTGCTAACGGAGAAGACAGCGTGAGTCTAGGTTCTACCGTTTATAAGCCATATGTAAAATCTACGGCATTCAGCAATGTTGCAAAAGAAGAAGGGTTATATAACAAACGCTTTAGAGTAAATACACAATTGCGCTGGCGTTCAAAAAAACATGTTGGTCTGGCTTATGGAGTTAACGTAAACTTCTCAAAAGGACTTTCTAAAGGTGCACTACTTTGGGAAAATTATACCACCGGCATTTATCGCCCTTTCCCGGGTTCAGATACCAAAACCGACCAGATTACTTACAATATTGACCCATATATTACCTACTACGGACGCGTTAATGGAAACCGCAACACACTGCGTACCCGTATGTTTCATCAGAATAATGCAAACTCAAATAATCAGGCAAATAAAAGCACCTTGTATTATGGCGAATATCAGTTTCAGCGCAAGGTTAAAAGCATGAACGACCTTTTATTTACAACCGGTTTAATGGGCACCTATAGCTCAGGACAGGCACAATTATATGCAGGTATAGACCCTAGCGGTAAAAACTCCTATATTAATGCGGCAGGATATTTACAGATTGATAAAAAATTCTGGAAAAAACTAACTCTCGTTATTGGTGGGCGTTATGAATTCTTTCAGGTTAACAAAAGCAAAAGACAAGGTGTTCCGGTATTCCGCATGGGTTTAAGTATGCCTGTAGCTCAAGCAACATTTATTAGAGCATCATTTGGTCAGGGTTTCCGTTTCCCTACCATTGCTGAACGTTTTATCCGCACCAACGTTGGCGGTATCAATATCTTTCCAAATGCCAATATTGAACCTGAGAAAGCATGGAATGCTGAGATTGGAATTAAACAGGGACTTAAAGTCGGTAAATTCTATGGCTATCTGGACATTGCAGGTTTCTGGCAACAATATTACAACACCGTTGAGTTTACATTTAACAAATGGGATACTCTTCCCGGCTTTCAGAACATTGCCAACAACCTTGGCTTTAAATCAGTCAACACCGGAAACACACGTGTTGTTGGTGTTGACGTATCGGTTCTCGGACAAGGAAAATTCACTGAGCATTTTGGCGTGAACATTCTTGCAGGTTACACTTATACTTTGCCGCAAACTCTTAACCCCGATAAGGCATACAATGCACAGTCTCCTGACTCTGCTTACCAGGCTGTGGCCGGAGCTCTTTCTTATAGAACATCAAGTTTAGACCCAACAAACAATATTTTAAAATACCGTTTCCAGCATCTTGTTAAATTGGATGTTGAATTTAATGTATACGGTGTTCAGTTGGGTATCAGCTACCGCTATAACAGCTTCATGCAAAATGCTGACAAAATATTTTACGACCTAGATGCTGGAGTTATTCCAACAGCCTTAAAAGGTATCGGACTAATAGAGGCACGCGGTGATAATGTTAACCGCACCAGCCCGCAATGGACATTAAACGATCCTGCTAAAAAAGCAGGAATTTCAATTGTGGATTTGCGTGTTGCTTATTCTATTAAAAAGACACACAAACTTGCTGTAATTGTAAACAACCTTTTCAATGTAGAATATGCTCTCCGTCCTTTGAACATCAATCCAATGAGAATGTACAATCTGCAATACACACTTTCTTTTTAACACTAAAAAAATATAATAATGGCTACTAAAACAGCACCCGTACAACTTACAGAACAAAGAGAACATAGTTTCTTTAACGATGTACTTCAATACTTTGATCGCGCATCTGCTTATTTGGATCATCCTTCAGGAATTTTAGAACAGATCAAATACTGTAACAGCGTTTACCGCATGAAATTTCCGGTAAAAATTGATGGAAAGATTGAAGTAATTGAAGCTTATCGTGCAGAGCACAGCCACCATAAACTGCCAACTAAAGGAGGCATTCGTTACAGTATACATGTAAATCAGGATGAGGTAATGGCCTTGGCTGCATTGATGACTTACAAATGTGCTATAGTTGATGTGCCCTTCGGAGGTGCTAAAGGCGGAATAAAAATCAGCCCGCGGAAAACTTCACCGGAAGTACTGGAAGCAGTTACAAGAAGATACACCGCTGAATTAATTAAGAAAAATTTCATTGGCCCCGGCATTGATGTACCTGCTCCCGATTACGGTTCAGGAGCTCGTGAAATGGCATGGATTGCTGATACCTATTCAGCATTCTTTCCAACTGAGTTAAATGCTATAGCCTGTGTAACAGGAAAACCATTAAGTCATGGAGGTATTCAGGGAAGAACTGAAGCAACCGGGCTTGGTGTTTATTACGGACTGAAAGAAGCTTTCAGTAAAAAAGAAGATGTAAAAAAATGGGGCCTAACTGAAGGTCTTGAAGGAAAAACTGTAGTTGTTCAGGGTCTTGGAAATGTGGGTTACTATGCTGCCAAATTCATGCACGAAGCAGGCGCCAAAGTAATTGCCATTTCAGAATTTGACGGAACTGTTTACAATCCAAAAGGTATTGATCCTGATAAATTAATGGAGCACAAAAAGAATACAGGAGGCACAATCAATTTCCCTGGCGCAAAAACTATTCAACCTAATACCGCTGGCCTTGAAATTGAGTGCGACATTCTTATTCCTGCTGCTCTTGAAAACCAAATACATTCAGGTAACGCAAAAAATATTAAAGCAAAAGTTATTGCCGAGGCTGCTAACGGTCCTGTAACACCGGAAGCAGAAAAAGTGCTTTTGAAAAAAGGAGTTTACATTATTCCTGATATTTTCCTTAACGCAGGAGGCGTAACCGTTTCTTATTTCGAGTGGCTGAAAAATCTTTCCCACGTTCGTTTCGGACGAATGGAAAAACGTTACGAAGCGAGAATGAATCATAACATCCTTGAAACTATCGAAAAAGCCAGCGGTTCAAGAATTAATCGTGTGCAGAAAGAATTAATTGAACGCGGAGCTGATGAAAGAGACTTAGTATATTCAGGTTTGGAAGAAACTATGATTAACGCTTACAACTCTATCCGCGACCGTTACTTAAGCACCAAAGGAATGCCTGATTTGCGCACAGCTGCTTTTGCAACTGCAATTGACAAAGTGGCTATTTCATATCAGAACCTGGGAATTTTCCCATAAGCTTTTTTGTTTGACACAATACAACCCCGCCAGGCAAATGTTTGGCGGGGTTGTTTGTTTTAAACCTATTTTTACTGCGCAATTAAATCTATGAAAATAGCACTCGCACAACTCAATTACCATATTGGTAATTTTGAAAGCAACACTGCAAAAATTATTTCAGCAATTGAGAAAGCAAAAACTGAAGGTGCAGATTTAGTAGTATTTGCAGAGCTTTCCGTTTGTGGTTATCCACCACGCGATTTTTTAGAATTCAAAAGTTTTATTGAAGAGTGTGATAAAAGCATTGCAGAAATTTCTTCGGCATGCAAAGGCATTGCTGCAATTATCGGAGCACCTTCTTCCAATCCTGAAATTCACGGAAAAAATCTTTTCAACTCTGCATATTTTCTGAACGATGGAAAAGTCGAAAAAATTGTTTCAAAAGCATTATTACCTACTTACGATGTGTTTGATGAATACAGGTATTTCGAACCTGCTCGCAAATTTGAAGTGATTGAGTTTAAAGGTGAGCGCATTGCTTTAACTATCTGCGAGGACATTTGGGATATTGAGCAAGATCCGATGTATGTAGTAAATCCTATGGATGAACTGGTAAAGCAACGGCCAACTCTGATGGTGAATATTGCAGCTTCTCCTTTTGATTATAATCATGCAGATGAGCGCAGAAAAGTGATTTGCTATAATGCAGAAAAATATAAGTTGCCTTTGTTTTATGTAAACCATGTTGGCGCACAAACCGAACTTATTTTTGATGGCGGCAGTATGGTTACAGATAACAACGGAAAAATTGTTGAAGAATTGAATTACTTCAAAGATGATTTCCGGATTTTTGACAGTAGAAGATTAGTTTCTGAAAATAAATTACACAAAACCGATTCTAAAGTTTCACGCATTCACGATGCATTAGTGCTTGGAATTCGCGACTACTTCGGAAAGATGGGTTTCAGCAAAGCCATTCTCGGATTAAGTGGTGGTATTGATTCTGCGGTGGTATTGGCGCTTGCTTCACGTGCATTAGGAAAAGAAAATGTGAGTGTTCTTTTATTGCCTTCACAATTCTCTTCCGAACATTCTATTTCCGATTCAGAAGAAATGTGCAAACGCCTCGGAACTAAATATCACATCATCGGAATCAAAGAAATTTTTTCGGTGATTGAAAACAAATTGAAACCGATTTTTGCAGGAATGCCTTTTAATGTTGCTGAAGAAAATATTCAGGCGCGCGTTCGGGGTGTTCTGCTGATGGCAATGACCAATAAATTCGGAAGCATATTACTGAATACAACAAATAAAAGCGAAGCTGCCGTTGGTTACGGGACCCTTTACGGTGATATGAATGGAGGACTTTCAATATTGGGTGATGTGTATAAAACCCAGGTGTATGAGTTAGCAAACCACATAAACAATTTGGACAATTGCATCCCTGAAAATATAATAACCAAAGCACCTTCAGCCGAGTTGCGCGAAAACCAAAAGGATTCTGACTCACTTCCGGACTATGCTATTCTTGACGAAATACTTTTTGACTACATCGAAAAACGCCTTGGTCCAAAAGAGCTGATTGTAAAAGGCTATGACGAAAAATTAGTGATGCGTATTTTGAAAATGGTAAATACAAGCGAATATAAACGCCATCAACTTCCACCTGTTTTGCGTGTTTCTCCTAAAGCTTTTGGTGTAGGCAGAAGAATGCCGATTGTAGGAAAATATCTTTCTTAAGAGATTCAGGCCGGAACTGCTTCGCGATTTAGCGCAACTTTATAAGCTTGCAATACCCGATTCCGCGCAAACACATGTTCAACGATTGGCTGCGGATATTTTGAAGTGCCGAATTCAGGCACCCACTTTTTTATATAAACAAAGTCAGGGTCAAATTTCTTCTGCTGTTCTATTGGATTAAATACACGGAAATATGGAGCAGCATCGCAGCCGCAACCTGCAGCCCACTGCCAGTTTCCATTATTAGAAGCTAATTCAAAGTCTAATAGTTTTTCTGCAAAATAAGCTTCTCCCCAGCGCCAGTCTATTAGCAAATGTTTGGTCAAAAAACTTGCTACTACCATCCGTACACGATTATGCATCAAACCTGTTGCATCTAGTTCACGCATACCTGCATCAACCATAGGGTAACCGGTTTTACCTTCGCACCAAGCCTTAAAATGTTGTTCGTTATTAGTCCATTCTATTCCATCGTAATCATTTTTGAACGCATTATTTACAACCCGAGGAAAGTGCCACAAAATCATTTGAAAAAATTCGCGCCAGATTAATTCATTCAAAAATTGTTCGTTGTACTTTTTTGCAAGCGCAACCATTTCACGAATGCTGACCGTTCCGAAACGCAGATAAACACTAAGGTTTGAGGTTCCTGCAACAGAAGGTGTGTTGCGTGTATTGTGGTAATTTTTCAGCAACTCTTCATTCAACCGCACAGAAGGAACATCAATTCCTGATTGCTCAAAGGTTAGTTCTTCCAATGAAGGTTTATGAAATGGTGGAATTTTTACCAAGTTATCCAGGAGTTTTTCAGAAGGATAATTCTCTATTACTGAATTTGTATACGCTGCTTTCCAACGAACCGAATAAGGTGTAAAAACAGTGTAAGGTTTTCCATCGGGCTTCATCACCTCATCTTTTTCAAAAATCACATGGTCCTTAAATGTGTGAAAAGCAACACCATTTTCCGAAAGCAACCGTGAGATTTTTGCGTCTCTTTCCTTAGCGTATGGTTCGTAATCGCGATTAGTATAAACAGATGATATCTTGTATTTATCAATCAGCCGTTTGAAAGCCGTTTCGGTGCTTCCATAAATTATTTTCAGTGAGCTCCCTTGCTTTTCAAATTCATCTTTGAGCTTTGAAAGTTGAGTATGAATAAACTCAACGCGTGCATCTTTTTTATTCTCGAGTTGATCAAGTATCTCGGTATCAAAAATAAAAATGGGCAAAATATTTCCACCGTTTTTAAGGGCATGAAAAAACCCGCAATTGTCGTGCAACCGCAGGTCTCTTCTGAACCAGAAAATGTTTATCGGAGTATTCGTCATTAATTGTTTCTGTAGTCTTTGAAATACTCCATCAAAATTTTACGCGCTATGAAAATGCGGCTTTTCACAGTTCCCATAGGAATGCCAAGTTGTTCTGCAATTTCCTCATATTTATAACCTTCAACGTGCATCATAAAAGGAACGCGGTATTGCTCTTCTAACTTATTGATACCTGCATTTATTTCTTTCTCAGCTAAACGTGATGTAGGTGAAGTAAAACCCGAATCCTGAGGCATGTTTAGGTAAAACAAGTCTTTGGTATTATCGAACAATTCACCTGAACGTTGCTGTCTGCGATAGTTATTAATGAAGGTATTCTTCATAATGGTATGCATCCAGGCAGAAAGGTTGGTGCTGTCAGTAAATTTTTCTCTATAAGTGAGAGCCTTTACAATTGTATCTTGCAAAAGGTCATTGGCATCTTCCATATCTGCGGTGAGTTTCAGCGCAAAGTATTTTAGTTTGTTACTAAGGAAGGATACTTGGGTGTTGAATTCTATTGCTGTCATGGTTTGTTTGTTTTGATTTATGGCACAAACATAATACATGTTGCAACGCTATGTTTAACTTTTTCGATAAATAGTTAAACAAAATAAATAAAATGCCAAATTCATATAGGAATGTTAAATAATTTTAACACTAAAAATCCGATGAAAGGTAAAATGTGGGTGTTTCTAGTTTTTTATTTCCTCAAGCAGAGAATAAATGCTTTCTAAACTAGTCATACAATGAACATTTTTGAGATCTGCAAAATCAACATCACATGTTTGCATGCCTGCAATATATACAGGTAGGTCTTTACAAGTTTGGCGCAAATCCTTTAAATAATCATGTAATCCACCTTCAATAGGTGATGTTATATAAGTAATAAGGAAGTCAGGCTTCCTGGTATCTACTGCATCTTTAAGATATTTATTTGGCATAGATTGACCCAGGTAAGTAACCTTATGGCCATTTTTCTTCAATAAGTACTTAGTAAAGAGTAATCCAATTTCATGCATTTCTCCATCAGGCAAAAAAAGAAGAAAAGATTTAGCGTCTTTTGCTTCGTTTTTTGGCAACCTGTCAATTGCAACTATAATCTTGCGCCTAATAAGGTTAGAAATAAAGTGCTCTTGGGCAGGTGTTACATTCCCGGTTTGCCATAGCAAACCTACTTTATCAAAGAAAGGGTAAACAACTTTCGTCATCGCATCCTCAAAACCATCTTTTAAAATCTGGTTGTCAAGATGTTGTTCAAACTTCTCTTCATTCATCTCAATCATTGCAACAACTAATTGCTCAATCTGTGCATCATAGCTATTATCGCCAGAAGCTACTTTTTGAACTTCTTTGTTTATTTCACTTTCACAAAGACCAGCAATTTTCGAAATCTTGTATCCGTAATTATTAAGTAGTGAAATATTTAATAACCTTTTAAGTTGCTCATCATTATAATACCTGAAATTGGTTTCTGTTCGGCTGGGTTCAATGATTTTGTAGCGTTTTTCCCAAATACGAATTGTATGTGCCTTTACTCCAGAGAGTTTTTCAAGATCGTTAATTGAATAATTTCCCATAGTATATGATAGAGCAATAATACAAACAAAGTTGCGTATTGTTTAAAGTTTAGCATTTTTTTTAGAACAAAGTTCGCTAAGAAAAATGCAACAAAGTTCAAAAAGGATAAAATCATTTTGTGGTCTTTGCGTAAAACCTTTGTGCAGTTTGCTGTTAAATTGCCAGATTTGCAAAATTTACTTCTATGATTCGTCTTTCCATTCTGTTTAGTGTATGTCTGCTTAGCTCCTGCATTTCGTACAAACCTGTTATGATTACATCAATAAAAGATGTCAAAACTGCCAATATTTCGGGTGAAAAAGTAGAACTTGCTTTTAATCTTGAGATAGATAATCCGAACGGGTTTAAAATTGTATTGAAGCAATACGATATGGATGTGATGCTTAATGATAAGGGTTTGGGCAAGGCCAGTTCAAGCGAAAAGATTGTGATTAAACGTAAATCAAAAGAAACACATCCGTTTAAATTGAGCGCCAGTTACAAAGACTTTGTGTCTGCAACCTTGAGTGGATTGGGTGCTCTATTGAATAAAGAACCTGTTACCTTTAAGGTAAAGGGTGCTATTAGTGGAAGAATATGGTGGCTAAAAAAAAATATTCCGATAGAAACCACCCAGAAAATCAAGTTTTAATAAGGCTTAACTGTTTGTTGTTAGTCGAAAAATTACTCTTTTTAGTGTCCGCCTATTGACTTTGGTCGAAGAATAACTTATATTTGTGTATTAATTAAATGTATTCGTCTATAAAAAGACGAATTTTTAGAAACGGATTTTACTCTAAAAATATACAATAATGGATAGCTCATTTGACCCTACATCAACAAGAGGAATGAAAGTTCCTTACACAGAAGATGAAAAAGATTTTTTTGAAATTCGTAAGGATATTATCCGGGAAAGTCTTTCTGATATTTATGATAAGACTTTCAATTTTGAAACTATTGCATCAGTAAAATCAGTTGAGTACGTGAATGACGCCCATGCTTTGACTGTTGACAGCACTGGTAGCTCACTTTTGCGTTGTTATAAGCCTGTAACCTGGATTGTTGCTGAGCCACAGAACTCCTCAGAACTTGCTGAGATTTCAGAGATAGTAGAAGATAAAGTGAACGCTATTATTTGTATTGGAGGAAATGTAAATGAAATTTATAACGCCTTTGGGTCTGCAAAGGCACAGTTATTTTTGAATGCTGAAAACATGGAAGAAGCTGTAAATATTGCTTCACTGATTGCAAAACCAGGTGAAATGGTGTTGTTTTCACCTGCATCGGACAATGTTGAGCAAAATGCAGGAAAAGAGTTTAATAAGGCAGTAAGAAGACTGAAAAAGAACTCTTAATATTTCACACAAACATTTTTAGGCTCAGTAAAGAAGCGCAAAGCTTCCCAACCGCCCTCGCGGCCAACGCCTGAGCTTTTCATTCCGCCAAAAGGAGTGCGCAAATCACGAACTAACCAGCAGTTTATCCATATTATTCCGCTTTTGAGTTGAGCTGCAACTCGGTGGGCTTTGCTAAGATTTTCTGTCCATATGGTTCCGGCTAAACCAAATTCAGTGGCGTTGGCAAGGTGGAGGGCTTCTTCTTCGGTTTCAAAAGATTGTAGGGTAACAACAGGACCAAAAATTTCTTCCATGTTGGTGCGGCAGTTTTGAGGCAAACTTTCTATTATGGTTGGTTCAATATAATAGCCTTGTTCAAAGCCTTCTACTATTTTGCGCTTACCTCCGCAGAGCACGTTTCCGCCTTCCTGTTGTGCTAATTCTACATAAGAAAGGACTTTATTCATGTGCTGTTCTGAAACAATGGCTCCTAACTTTACGCTGTCATCAGCGGGGTTGCCCACTGATAGTTTTGCGGTGCGCTTTACTAATTCATCGCGGAATTTTTGGTACAGCGGTTTTTCAATTAATATGCGTGAACCGCAAAGGCAGATTTCGCCCTGGTTGGAGAAGGAAGAATTGAGGGTTGTTTTTATGGCCTCTTCAAAATCGCAATCTGCAAATATGATGTTGGGGTTTTTGCCGCCCAATTCAAGCGAAAGTTTTTTGAACATTGGTGCAGCGGTACGGGCTATTTCTGCGCCTGTTTTAGTGCCGCCTGTAAAAGAGATTAAAGGAATATCGGGATGCGAGGTAATGGCTGCGCCTACTTTGTGTCCGTAGCCGTGTACGATGTTGAGCACTCCGGTAGGCAAACCGGCTTTGATGCAAAGCTCGGAGAGCAGGTAGGCTGTCATGGGGGTGATTTCGGAAGGCTTGGCTACTACGGTGTTTCCGGCTGCAAGGGCGGGGGCTATTTTCCAGCTAAAGAGATAGAGCGGCAAATTCCAGGGCGAGATGCAGCCTGCAACGCCCACGGGCTGGCGCAGGGTGTAGTTGATATAGCCTTCTTCCATGCGGTGGCTTTCACTGGCATGGTGCAGGATGGCGGTAGCATAAAAATGAAAATTGGAGGCGGCACGGGGTATATCTACGCGTTTGGCAAGCCAAACGGGTTTACCGTTGTCGGTGGATTCGGCTTGGGCAAGGGTATCTAAGTTTTCGGTAATGAGGTGGGCTATTTTGAGCAAAATCTCTGAGCGCTTGGCTGCAGGGGTATTGCTCCATGCGGGAAATGCTGCTTTGGCGGCTTCTACGGCTTGGTGCACATCATTTTCATCGGAATCGGGAATGAGGGAGTATATTTTTCCGGTGGCGGGGTTATAGTTGTTGATGTAGCTATTGCTTTGGGGGGCTACAAGGGTGCCGTTGATGTAGTTGAGGAGTTTTTGCATGGTGGGCAAAGGTAGGAGGTTTTTTTACCACTAAGGACACTAAGGGCACTAAGAATTTTACCGCAGAGGCGCAAAGACGCGGAGTTTTTTTACTGCAGAGGATTTTTTACCACTAAGGGCACTAAGAATTTTACCGCAGAGGCGCAAAGACGCGGAGGTGATATGGATTGGGGATTGCGAATTATGGAGATTTTTTTTGGAAAGGTGAATAGGTGGAGGCAAAATATGAATAGTGGGAAGCGAAATATGAATTGATGGAAGGGAATTATGGGTTGGGTGGTGGCGAGTTATGGAGTGTGGGAGGCGAGATGTGGAGTGTGGGAGGCGAGATATGAATATTGGGAGTGGAAAAGTGAATGGGTGGGAGGGAAAAGAGAATGTTGGGAGGCGAGAAGAGAGTATTTTCCAATCTCTTACTTTTATTCACGAGTTGTTTGTTTTTTAAGGTGTTCATGAGTGCTGCGCAGTTCTTTGCTTGCCCAAAGAAAAGTAACAAAAGAAAAGGCACCACGCTGACCAACCATAAGCTTGGTCTTGTCGCACAATGCCAACGCTATTATTGCCGACCAACTTATGGTTCGCACTCAGCGTGGACAGCCGCCCACAGGCGACAGACGCGAGATTGACCATCCGTCCTTGAAATTAAGGAGGGGGTATGGAATTTTTTTTTTGAGATGCTGAAACAAGTTCAGCATGACGTTAGGTTATTTTTTCTTTTTGGGGCGGGTGAATTTGAGGCCAGAGATTTGGCGGAATTCGGCAAGGGTGATGGTGGAAACGGATTTTACGTATTTTTTTACTTCTTTTTGAAGGTCGAAGAGGCCGGTTTTATCGGCATAGAAGGTGGTGGTGCGCTCGGCAATTGCATCTAAATAGGGTTGCTGGGCGGTGGCTACGGTTTGGTTGGCAAGGTTTAGTGAGTTGAGGAAGTTGATAAGACTGGCGGGCTGTACATCTACTTCGTTAGGGTTATAGGTTGGCTCTGCTGTGATGAGGCCTACGAGCTGACCAAAGTGGAGCACTTGATTGGCAAATGATTTTTGTGAGGCTGAGATTTGTGTAGGGTCTTCGGGTGTAGGGTTTTCGATTAGTTTGCTTTTGCGCTCGCCACGGATTTTACGAAGAACGACTTTTGCATCTTTTACCTGTGCATCCGCAACGGCTTGTGTAGCATCAAAGGCATTGATGGCGCGGGTTGATAGTTTTTCCATATCGGCAAAGAGTTGCTGACGGAGGTTGATGGCATTATCGTAAGCGGGTTTGAACTGGGCAATGTGCTGGAGGGCTGTGCCTGCATTGGCGTAGGTCATTTGGAGTGCGGGCTGCTTGATGAGGTTGTTGGTTGGGTTGTAGCGGATGCCGTAGCCGATTACACGGGCGATGAGGGTGTTGAAGTTATTGAAGTTAACTGCGTGACCTGTTTCTGTTGTTGATGCCATGGGAGTTTCTGTTTTTTAGGTTTATAATTGTTTGTGATTTGTGATGTTCAGTTGGGAAGAGTTATGAAAGTTTTGAAGGTTGTTTTGTTTAAAATAATTGCAAATTATTTTGTGTTTCGAGCCGAATTACAAATTCGGCTCAGCTGGGGTTCTGGTGTTAGTAGCAGTTCGGGAGGTGAAGCCCGTACAAGTTTTATTCAATAACTCTTGTAAATGTCCATGTGCCTAAACTTGAACTTAAAATCATTGTTCTGTTATTTAATTCTTGTATTGTAAAAACGTAGTTATTGGGTGAAAACCACGTTGTAACCCATGATCCATTATCCCATCTGTAATACAATTTATTTTCATTCCAATAAACACTTACTGATGTTTCAAAAGCTGCATAGGTTCCGATAAACTGATATGATTGCTGCCTGTTATTATAACTATCCCATGCAGTTCCATCATAGATTACAACTCCATCCTCACCAAAATACCAGTGTTCTACTATATTTTGATACTCAGGGGAATTAAATTTATAAGAAACATTAGATGTCCATTTACCTTTCACATAATCAGGAGCTACTGAATTTGCATCATCATTTTTTTTACATGAAGTAATAAACAGTATTAACAAAATAAGAATTGGATATTTTTTAATTGTTTTCATTGTAAGAGCTATTTTAGAATTTATAAACCAAAACCTATTTGAATACCAATGCCAAAATATACACCTCCGTTAATTGCTTTCTGCTTTCCACCTGGCACTACAACTTCTGTGCTTACCGGAGGGGTATAAGCCGGTTCATCAGCATAAGTAGGGTATGTTACTGTTGCTCCATTAGCAGAAGCAGTAAATGAACTTTGTCCGGTTGCTTGAGGATAATCTGCAACTTCTGAATTCTTAACCATCTCAAACGGTATTAGGTAGCCAAGATTTAGTTTAAAACCATAGGTCATATTTTTTGAGGTTTGCATATTAAACCCTATACCAACAAAGGGTGTGGTAGTGAGGTAGTTTGATTTATAGCTAACTTTTGCAATACCAACCCCTGTTCCTGTAGTTGTAGTTGCTCCGTAATAGGTAATATCTACACCCGGTTCAACAAACAAGCCTGTAGGTGCAGGTTTGTATTTTGATAAATACCTGCGATATGAAATAAATACACCACCACCGCTTAGTTTGTGGTAATAATCTTTTCCTGCTGAATTTTCAGAAATGGCTTCAATAAACTGGAAGGCTCCGAATGCCCCTACATTGATGGAATTTTTTTCGCCAAACAAACGCTCATAACTGATACCCGGCTTCATAGGCATGAGATTGGGTTTACCCACTATAAAATCGTAGCCAAGATGAAGCTTCAGGTAATTTTGTTTTTCCTGTGCAGTTGTGCCTAATGCAACAAGCAGCAATAGAGATGTAAGTAGTTTTCTCATAATTTATTTGGTTAGGTATTGGTTTAGTTTAGCTATTTCAATTGTTACGTGCGCCTCTGCCTGTGATATAATGGCCGCGAGGTCGTCTTTATAATTCTGCTGGTAATATTTACTAAGGGTTTCGCGCTCTTCTGGTGTATCAAAATCTTCAAGGTATCCGAAACTTGGCAGCACCGTTCTGAGATGGCGTGCATCCACACGGTGATAAAAATTGGTGAATGAATATCTAACCACACTGCCGCTTATCTGCAAACGAAGAGTATAATAGACTGCACCTGTAGGCGCAACAGTCATTGAGCCTAATATTTTATGCACCTCATCAAACTGGCAGCGTATTTCAATAATTCCGTTGGTGGCATCGTCAGTTACTTTTTCGCTACTCTCGGGATGATAGCGGCTGCCTGTAAAGTTTTTTATTTTTTGGTATAACGCTGCTTTCTCAAGCGCAGTAGTTATTTCACCGTTCCATGAAATCAAACCTGTTTGATTGTCGTAACTCAGCGTTACATCTTTTTTGCCAACGGCAATTTGAGCAAAAGAAAAGTTGCTCACTAAAATTATAAAAACAAAAACGGCTGTTGCGCGAAGCGCAACAGCCGTTTTATAAATTAAGTTTAAAAAATTAGTTAGTAGAACACGTGTGTGTGTGTGGGTGTGTGTGTGTGTACTCCCACGCGGGTTGCAGAAGGTATGTTATACAGGTTTAGTGGCATAGTTAAACGGTTGAGTGGGAACAAATGTAGAAAAGGATTTGAATAAAGCAAAAAAAATTGGGGTAAAAAACTACCCTAATGCCACGGCATCATCTGATATCTTCTTGACCAAAAGCCAGAAGAAGGCAAGCACCAAGCCAATGATTGCGCCAAATACAATTCCTTTGAGCGGAGTAATTTCCACCACCTCAAGCGGCAGAATGGGGCTGTCTATAACTTGTATTAATGGTGTTTGGTTCAGCAGTGTTACTTTACTGAGTTCAAGATTTTTTACCGCCTCTGCATACATGGCATTCAGTATCTGAACATCGCGGGTAAGGCGCAATTCTTCCATATATCCTTCGGCACGAATGGTGGCATGGCGCGAGTCTTTATACTTTGCCAAACGCAACTCAGAAGAAGCAAGCGCTCCGGCAATGGAGTCGGTTCTTCCTTTTACAAAAGCAACTGTTTCACGTGCACGCTGGGTTTTATTGCTGATGTAAAAATCTGTAACACTTTTCATCAGATTTTCAACTAAGTATTTTGAAAACTGTTCGTCTTTAGAGAGGCATTCAACCAAAAGAATGGTTGATTTTGCGCTTACATTTTTTACGGTCAGGTATTTTTCGGTTACTAGAGTAAAGATTTCAAAGAGTAAGCTATCCTGAACAGTTGTAAAGGAATCCCGGACAGAAGGGAAGCGGATAGTTCCAAGAAGTTCTTCATCTGTCCAATTGTTAAGCAACGGAGAATCCATAAAATGATTTACGAGCAATTGTTCTTTCCCGTTTATCTTGTTTTTGTTGAGCAGAGCTTCTTCAACAATTTTCCGGGAACTGAGAAGTTCGGTAAGATTGTCTTCACTGAAAACATTACTGCCCGTCATTCCGCCCAAGTCAAAACCAAACTGACTGGCAATTCCTGCATAAGCACCCAAGGGAGATTCTGATTGCGATTCTTCCAGAACAAAAGTAAGGTTGGCTTTATACTTAGGTTTGAGTATAAAAGAAAGCGCAATTCCTAAAACAGCAAACAACAGGGCAAACAGTAAAAACTGTTTCCACTTAGAAAACAAATAACTCCTTATTTCTCTTATTCTAATAAGAACCTGACTAAGTGTTATGTCTTCGCTTTGCGTATTCTGTGACATAGTGCTAAGGAGAAGTCACTCTGTTTATCAGTAACCAGACAGTGAGAAGGGCCGTTAATTTGAGTGTTGTATTTTCAATCACTTTATTCCAATCAACAGGTTTGCGCTCCATCTTGTCTGCTTTTTTAGGTTTATACATAACCTTTATAGTAGAACCTTTTTTGACTTTAGGATAAACATTGAACAACCCAAAACCTCTGGTATTGCGAATAATCCCATTTGGATAGATCACGTATGTTTTTCTGCGGGCAGCATCTTGCGAAAAGCCTCCGGCAAAATGACGAACATAATAGGCTGCCCGTTTTCCAAAGTAAGGAGCCGAAATTGAATGGTCGTAATAATTACCTACTGCACCGTTGATGTAAACAAGGTCAAGCGTTTTAGGAATGTGAATGCTATCACCTTCATTTAAAACAAGGTTGTGCTTTGAAGTTGCATTTTTCATGGCCTTTGCCAAATCAAGATAAACATTACCCACATCCAGTCTATTCATTGTTACACCATCTACAAATGCGTAAGGACGAAGTCCTCCTGCACGTTTCATCAAGTCTGCAACTGTTTCTTCTTTGCTTAAAATGGAATATTGCCCGGGATAAAAAACCTCACCTGTAAGATATACATTCATAGGTGGTTCAAAATCCGGATTGGTACGAACAAAAATCTGATCAAAAGGTTGCAGACTGTATTCTTCTGCTTCGGTAGTAAGGCTTAAATCATTGCCCACCTCAACCGTATAAACCACAGCACGTTTTGGTGTCATTTGATTTAATGCTTCGTTAAAATCAACAATACGTGATACTTCAATGCGGTTATTAGCTGCTTCGCGTTTTAAACCTCCTGCCATAAACAAAACGTCTTTTAAACTTAATCCCGACCCAAACGGGAATTCTCCGGGATTGCGCACGGTTCCCAAAACAGATACAATAAAATCATCAGCAAAATCTTTTTTAGATAAAACTTTCAATTCATCAAATTCCTGTAATATAATATTGTCGCTGTAGTTTACATCCTCCATCACTTTAGCGAGGTTTATCGTGATGTAAGTTTTTGATAAGTCCTGATTCAATCGTAGAATATAAGCTCGCTGTGTGTATGCATCATACAATAAGCCTTTTGTTTTCTCCAAGAGGTCGGTTACTCTGTTACCCTTCTGTAACTCATAGTCACCGGGAATGCGAACTGCACCGGAAGCTGTAACATTATTGTAATAGCCTTCCGGGATTTTACTTACCATAATATGATCACCATCAAAAAGCTCAAAGTCTGAGCCTTGCGCATTCATGGTGTCAAGATTTATGTCGAACAAATATTCGCGGCTGTTTTGGTAGCGTTTTACCTGAATATTGCTTTTGTATGCAGTAGGTTTTAAACCTCCCGCAAAAGATAGAAGTGAAAGCAATTCTTCGCCTTCTTTCAACTCGTAACCATGCTCTCTTCTAACCTCACCCGAAATACTTACTGTTTTTCCTGCAACTGGTACAACTATATAGTCATTATCCTGCAAATACGTTTGACTGTATCCTGCCGGGTCAAGCAAATAATCATAAACATCTAAGGTGTCAACTGTTTTGCCATCACGCTTTACGTATATATTTCGCACCGAACCAATTTGCTCGGGACCGCCAACTACTGCAAGTGCATTGAAAGCTGTATTAATTGCAGGAATGGTATACGAACCCGGATTAAAAACTTCACCAACAATATTTACACTTATTACTCTGGAATAAGTTAACGTAATTGCCATTTGCGAGCGCCCCATATCCAGAAATTGCCCTATTTTACTTTGAATTAGTGCGCGTGCATTTTTAAAATTCATGCCTTTAACATAAATACGTCCTGCGGGTTTTGGATTGATGTATCCGTTTTGATCAACAAGCAAAATTTCACTGTAATCAGCAAAGCCCCATGCCGAAACACTAATCTCGTCACCGGGACCAAGAATATAGCTTTCAGGCGCTACAACATCCTGAGCACGATCATAAAACTGGATTTTGTTATTGCGAAAAACATCTTGTCCGTAAATCAAACCTTTAGGGTATGTTTTGATTAAGCCAAACGAATCAATCAATGTGCTGTCAACCGGAACAACTTTATCCTTTGGTCTTTGTCCCAGCAGAACTGATTTATTTGCAGTATCAGGAACTACAACTACTGCTGAACGACCTTTTTTTAATGCCGCACGTTTTCTTTCCAGTGCATATTTTATCTGCTCTTCCGAAAGACCGAATGAACGCAAAACACCTTCTTCGGGAATATCTTTCGGGTCAACATTATCTAAATTAAAACCTGAAGGAAAAGCCTGCTGCAATTGTTGCTGTTGTTGCTGCGTTGGCTGAACATTTGCTGGCAGTGTATTTATGTTTGTATTTTGCTGCTGTTGCCCTTGAGGATATCCTTGCTGCTGAGGTTGTTGTTGCTGTTGTGTTTGTTGCGGATTTGTAGTAGTGGTGGTAGTTTGTGTTTGTTGCGCAAATAGTAAACTACTTAAAAACATTACACAGAGAAAGGCGAAGAGTTTGCGTAGATTCACAGAGGAAACCTCTGTATACCTCTGTGCAAACCTAAGTACAACTCTGCGTAACAACATTATTGAAGTATTGACCGTGAAATTACAATTTTCTGAATCTCAGAAGTTCCTTCATAGATCTGTGTGATTTTGGCATCACGCATCAAACGCTCCACATGGTATTCTTTAACATAACCGTAACCGCCATGCACCTGAACAGCTTCAATGGTAGTATCCATCGCTACTTTTGAAGCAAACAATTTTGCCATTGCTCCTGATTGGGTATAATCCATATGCTGATCTTTGTGCCAAGCAGCCTTGTAGCAAAGCAAACGTGCGGCTTCAATCTCCGTTGCCATATCAGCCAATTTGAACTGAATTGCCTGATGTTCTGAAATAGGTTTGCCAAAAGCTTTGCGCTCTTTTGAATAAGCTAAAGCCAACTCATAAGCCCCTGCAGCAATTCCTAATGCCTGTGCTGCAATTCCAATTCTTCCGCCTGCCAATGTTTTCATCGCAAATTTAAAACCGAACCCATCCTCTCCTATTCTGTTTTCTTTGGGAACTTTTACATCTGTAAACATCAGTGAAGTGGTGTCGCTTCCCCGGATACCGAGTTTATTTTCTTTTGCACCTACCACAAACCCAGGCATTCCTTTTTCAACAATAAATGCATTGATACCGCGTGAACCTTTTGCTACATCTGTTTGAGCAATTACCAGATAAACTGAGGCTGTTGCTCCGTTAGTAATCCAGTTTTTTGTTCCGTTAAGTATGTAGTGGTCTCCCATATCAATGGCAGTTGTGCGTTGTGAGGTGGCATCTGAACCGGCTTCAGGCTCGCTCAAACAAAATGCTCCTACAATTTCACCTTTAGCCAGAGGCACTAAATATTTTCTTTTTTGTTCTTCAGTTCCAAACTCTTCCAAACCCCAACATACGAGTGAATTATTAACTGACATACACACCGAAACCGATGAATCGATTTTTGAAATTTCTTCCATTGCAAGAACATAAGAAATGGCATCTAAGCCGCCACCTCCGTACTCAGGACTTACCATCATTCCAAGAAAACCGAGTTCTCCCAGCTTTTTACGTTGCTCATAAGCTACTTCCTGTTTTTCATCGCGTTCAATTACTCCGGGCAGCAATTCTGTACGAGCAAAATCACGGGCAGCCTTTTGTATCATTTTGTGTTCTTCGGTAAGTTGGATATTCATATTATAAGTTTGATTAATAAGCTATTGAAAATTAAGAGCCTTTTTTTGAAAGGCAGGCAAAAGTAGAAATTTTTGCTTAGGAAATCAGGATAATTATACCTTTGAAAAAAATCTAAAAAACATGAAAGAAAAACTAATTGTCCTTCTCTCCTTTTTACTATTAAATATTAATACTACAGAGGCTCAAACAACCATTAACGGAATTACACTTCCCGCCAAAATAAAACAAGAAACTACCGAACTTGTTCTCAACGGTGGAGGAGTTAGAACAAAAGTGTTTTTTAAATTATATGTAGCAGGTTTATACCTCCCGGCAAAAAACAAAAACGGAAACGAAATAGCTGCGGCTGATAAAGCAACTGCAATCCGTCTTACCATTACTTCTGGTTTGGTGGACAGCGAAAAAATGAGTGAAGCCATCCGCGAAGGTTTCGGCAAATCAATGAAAGGGAATACTGCGCCACTGAAAACACAAATCGATAATTTTATAGGTACTTTCAAAAAAGAAGAGATAAAAGAAGGCGACACATTTGAGCTGTGGTACATTCCGGGAACTGGTGTAAAAGCTTTTAAAAACGGAAAATTGCAAACCACCGTTGTAGGCCTTGATTTCAAAAAAGCATTATTTGGTATCTGGCTTTCTGACTCGCCAGTAGATGATGATTTAAAAGAAGGTTTGCTCGGACTGTAATTAGTGACCAGAGTTTCTCTTTTTCTGCTTATATCTTTTGCACTTAGTTCGTGTGGTACATATTATTTTGGTAAGAATAAGTTAGTTACCAGATTTAACTACGATACCATTCCACCTGCACTTTATTCGTTTGAAAATTATACCGCACCAAACGATTACACTTCAGATCATCCGCTGATTTCACATTGGGCAGAACAACCTTTGCCTGAATGGAGCATTGAAGGAAAAGTTTCTGCAGCCCGTATCATGATTGCAAAGTTACTGCAAGGTAAAGATGTGAAAGCAGTGAACGATTACATCCTGAGCAAGAAAAAGCCATGGGGAAAATCAGGAACAGATTGGGCACTGAACCCAAATGGTGATTACGACTTTACCGAAACAACCCTATGTCATTTGCTCTGGATGTTTAATGATAAGCCGGAGCTATTATTTCCGGAAACTAAAAAACATCTTGTAACTATTTTATTGATTCATTCCGGCAATAAACCTGAAATAAAAGCCCCACGCTCGTTAAAAATGATGAGCGAAACGGAGAACCACATTTTCATGAGCGAGACCACTCGCTACCTGAAAAACCAATGGCTGCGCGAAAATGGAGACACATCAAAACACTATGATAATAAACGCAATGGCCTTGAGAAGTGGGTGCTAAATCACCTGGAAGAAAAATTCCGTTCCGGATTTTTTGAGTTTAATGCACAACCATATTCCGGCTATACACTCAGTCCTTTACTCACACTTTTCACATTTGCAAAATCAGATGAAATTAGAAAGCAATGTGATAAATTGCTGACACGAATGGTAATTGAATACTCCTACTCTGCGCTTGATTTGCGCAGATATCCGCCTTTTCGCAGAAGGCTGGAAAGAGAGAAAGTAAAAACATTTGATGAAGATCCGCTGACAGGAATGCTGAAACTTTGGCTCTCATTAGGTTCTGAGAACAAAGTGGAGCAAGGTGAAAAATTGAAGCACTTTGCTTTTATGGCACTTATCAGCAATTACAGGCCAAACAGGGAATTGACACAAATGCTGCTGAACAAGCAAGAATGTTTTGTCGCAATTGGACACGGAGTAAAATCATGTCCGGAAATTTATAGTGGTGGAAAAAATTATCTACTCAGTTCAGGAGGATTGCAGCCTGCAAAAATTTCTCAAATAGTGGCACACCCTACTGTATTGTTTTTGAAAGATAATGTAATGACTATTGACAGTTGTTTTTATCTCACCGGAAAAGGGAAAATGAGAAACTGGAATAATACCGGTGTGTATAAGAATTTTGCCTGCGGACCTCAGCCCGTTCATGTTCCGCCACAATACCAGCCAATTGCTGAAAAGGAGAATTGGAAAATTTTTAAACCTTACAATAACAACTTTTCTGTGGTTGTTTACAGTGCAGAAAAAATCGGATTAATTTTTATAACCGAAAAAACCGATGCTCCCGAAAAATTAATTGACGAAATGATTTTAAAAAACAGGGGCGTTAACCTTTATGAATCGCTTGTTACACCGGAAAATGATACTATTACTTTTCAACTCAATGCTCCAAAAAATAAGTGGGTAATTGAATCGGTAAACTCAAAACCATTAGACAGAAAATTCAACCATTGGAAAAAGATAACCCAATATCATTAAATTTTCTTTCCTTTGAGTTTATAAGGTAAGCCTATGAACACAGAAATATCATTCCGGCAATTTTACGATACGCATCTGCGACAAAAAGCAATTGCTTTCAACAGAAAAAAACTCGGAGCCATTATTGCCGGATTTTTCTGCCGACTTTACATTGTGATTTTTTTCATAACTATTACCAGCCTTATTCTCGGCTTCCTTAACATGTTTCCGTTTCATGAATTTGGAGTCCCTGCAATTGAATATTTTTTTAAAGGATTCTTTCTGCTCGTTTTAAGCATCATCATCATCGGTCATGCGCGAACCAGAATAAAGGAAGATTTAGTTCCCAAATATCCAGGCTTCTTTAAAATTGAACAAAGCGTAACAATTGTTGCGCTTTTATTTTGGGCAATTGTATTAGTTGGCGCTTGGTTTATCGGCACTAATTTTCTGGGCAAAGAATTTGGTTTTACATTTTTTGCAAAATGGGGCGGCACCATTCTTACAATGGTTTTTTTGATGCTTCCATTTAAACTGTTGGAAAAAGTTGAAGCTAACTTCTACTCAAAATATAAAAACGCATTACTTCCTGAGATTGTAAAATATGCAAACCCAAGTACTGAATATATCACCGATAAATTCATTGAACAAACTGTTTTTGAAGAAAGTTCTCTCTTTCCTGCTCAAACAATATGGGACTACAAAGGCTCAGATTATTTTAACGGCAAAAGCGACAAAACTGCTTTTGAATTTTCGCAGTTGCATGTGATACAAAAAGAAGAAAGACGTAGCAACGGCAAATCAGAAACATCTTTTACAGATTTATTCAAAGGTGTTTTTTACAAAGCAGATTTTAATAAGAATTTTTCGGGCGAAACATTTGTTGTTGCTGATATTTCAAGAGAATTATTTGGGTCTTATCTTGGCGAGATGCTGAATAAAAAAACTGAAGGTTTGGTGAGGCAGGAAACAAAACTTGTTTACATGGAAGATATGGAATTTGAAAAACTGTTTGCAGTTTTCTCAACCGACCAGCAGCAGGCTCGGTATATTCTTTCACCTTCACTGATGCAAAAAATTACAGCATTGAAAAATAAATTTTCTAACGATGTATATATAGCTTTCAGCAAAGGGAGTTTATATATAGCAGTTTCTGGCACTTACGATTTTTTTGCTCCCAACCTCTTTGGAAATATTGACGATTACGAAACGATTGAAAAACATTATCTGTTGATAAAAAACCTGTTTGACATTGCTGAAGAACTTGGACTGAACACCAGAATCTGGACTAAAGAATAAAATGGAAATACAAACCTTACAAATAATAAAAGCGCTGCACATTATTTTTATTGTAACCTGGTTTTCGGGTTTGTTTTATATCGTGCGGCTTTTTATTTATCACACCGAAGCAGAGAAAAAAGAACAACCTGCAAAAGACATTTTACAAACACAATACAAAACCATGGAAACAAGGCTATGGTATATTATTACCTGGCCTTCCATGATTTTTGTTTTGGCATCTGGCACATGGCTTTTGGTTTTAATTCCGGGTTATTTGCTTGAACCATTTATGCACCTGAAATTAGCATTTGTTTTCTCGCTGGTGCTTTATCATTTCTATTGCCAACGTATCTACAATCAGTTACAAAATAATGAAGTTAAATTTTCCTCTTTCACATTGCGTCTGTTAAATGAAGCAGCAACATTATTGCTGTTTGCAATAGTGTTTATTATTGTTCTTAAAAACAGCTTTGGGTTCCTCTGGGGATTAGGCGGACTGCTTGTTTTCGGGTTGCTGCTGTTTGTTGCAGCTAAATTTTACAAAAGTTCGAGAGAGAAAAAGGATGAGTAATTAATCCTTCCTGTAAACCCATGCATCAGGGTTTTCATTCAGAATTTCATTTAGCTTTTGAAGAGCTTCATTTTTGGTAGGGAAACCTTCGTAACTTACTTTTTCTAAGTCTTCGTTGGGTTCGTCAAGTATGTAAGCAGCAAAACCTTTTTTACGCAAATCAGCAACTAATAATTCTGCCAGGTCACTATATTTAAAAGCCCCAGCAATAATGTGGTATTTTTTTACACTTGCAATAGCTACTGCTTCTTCAGGTGCAGAACTTGCCACTTCTTCACCTAAACTAACTATCACACCTGCTGCAAGACTATCTGTTATCGCATTTTCAACAAAGGAATATTTTACTGCTTTTCCTTCTGCCTCATAATCAAACAATGAAGCATATTGTGCAGGCGTAGCGTAAGGTTCAAAAAACTGTGCCGGAGAATAAACAGGGGCAGGTGCATTGTAAAAAGGATTGATGCGAGAGAAATTGATTTTATCCTCCTTTATAACACCTGTTGCAAAGGGTAACCACATAAGCAAAGCCAGAAGCGGAACTGCAACATAAGGAGCAACTCTTTTAAGAACGCTTTTGCGGTCAACCGGTTTTGCTCCGCGGTTTTCAAAAACAGTTTCTTTAACTCGCTTCTCTTCGCGGTTAACCGGCAAAGCATGAATACTTTCTAGCCCGAAAGAAGAAGTAAGTAAATTAGTGCTTGTATTAGGCTCAAAAGAGATATTATTCTCTGCACCCATCGCAAGTGTACCAACACTTTCAATCAATATTATTTCTCCTTTTTCAAGACGTTTAATCACATTATCCGAAAAATGATTCAGGAAAACTGTTGCTTCGCTGAACGTTTTTTGTTCAACTGATGAAATGTACTCAGCCAGCAAGCCATCGTTGTTCTTGAGTTTCCTGTTAAATACTATTTTCTTGTAAGGAGGGAAAATAATATGTCGGGAAGTATTAATTTCTGCAGGAGCATAATTAGCCACAAAGCCACCAAGTCCGGGAACAACAACACAATCGTGTTCCATCAAAAGTTCAGAAATATATTTTCCCGTTTGGTTCATTTAACTGCAAAAGTAGAAAATTAGCGCGAAAAATAAAGCGCCTGCGCCCTTTTCAAGTCAAGGGGGGTATCAATTGCTATGCTTTCCAGTTCAGTTTCAGCCACTTTGATTTTGTAGCCACTTTCGAGCCAACGCAATTGTTCCAAAGACTCTGCAAGTTCCAGCGAAGATGGCTGAAGCGAAGTAATATCTTTCAGTGTTTCAGCTCTATATGCATATAGTCCAAGATGTTTGAAATAGGTTGGCGAGTTTTCATTCTCGCGGTTAAAAGGAATAATACTTCTACTGAAATACAAGGCATAATTATTTATGTCTTTAACAACCTTAACCACATTTTGGTTTTCAATGTCTTCTTCGTTTTTAATCTTTTTTATAAGTGTTGCAATCTTACAACTTGAATCAGAAAAACTCTCAGTTAGTTTATGCAATTGTTCAGGCTGAACAAAAGGTTCATCGCCCTGCAGATTAATTACCACATCATATTTTTCTCCTGTTTTCACCAATGCCTCAAAACATCTGTCTGTTCCGCTTTTGTGCTCTGCTGAAGTCATAATTACTTCTCCAAGAAAACCCTTTACGTGTGAAAAAATACGTTCGTCATCTGTGGCAACAAGAACTTTTTCAGCAACACCGGATTTTACAGCCTGCTCATATACCCTTTGAATCATTGTCATTCCGCCAATATCGGCAAGTGGCTTTCCCGGAAAACGGGTAGACGCATAACGCGCAGGAATAATGATGATGTTTTTCATTTTCAGACTACAATAATAAAAGATTTTTCCGCGATTTTATGGAATTATGTTTTCACGTGCATCTATCAGACAAATTCAAGCATTTGTCAAACCTCAAAAAATATCTAAAAATGAAAACGCTGCTCTTCTTAATTATTCCGGTAATTGCCGCACTCGGCATGGGATTAGGTTTTATTGAAACCACAACACTTTCAGGAAACGTGAAAGATAAAACAACGGGCAATGCCATTGCATTCGCAAACATAACTTTAGAACGAAAAGGTATTTTAATAACAGGAACAGCTACCGACAGTGAGGGAAATTATTCCGTTAAAGAAATTGCAGCAGGAATTTATGACATAAAAGTAAAGTATGTGGGATATAAAACTTCAATCCGGTCAGGAGTTGAAATAAAAAATGGCGAGACCGTTGTCGAAGATTTTTTGCTAGAAGCAACAACTGAAAAATTATCAGAAGTAACAATTACCAAAGAGGAATCGGCCCCTATAGTTGAAGTTGAAAGCGATAAATCATTTGCTGATGAAGTGGCGGGTTTCTTTTCCCTTGGAAGTAAGTCAGCATCCGGAAAAGCGTCAGCCGATGTTGAAACCAGAGCTTATGACATGGCACCTGCTATGCATCTTTCAGAAGCATCATCTTCAAAAGAATATGCTGCAAGAGGAAGCCGGGAGATAAAATCTATTGCAATAGAATCTTCAAGAGCCGAACGGGAATCAAAAGCCAAACTGATGGCGGAGCCTGAAAAATATTCTTCTGCCGGAAAACTTACTGCCGGCAACTGGTGCGATAACCGTAACTGGGATTTTTTTCAGGATGTTTTGAAAAAAGACGACTGGCGTAAAATGAAAGAAACCTGGAAATTTAATCCAGAAGAACGTTATGTAGTGAAAGTGAAAAACGGAAAAGAAATTGCACAGGATATTCCTGTAAAACTGAAAGACCGAAGCGGAAAAATAGTTTGGGAAACACATACCGACAATAAAGGTGAAGCGTTTTTATTTGCAAACATGTTTGAAAAAGGGGAAACAGTTTTTGAAGTGGAAGTTGGGGACAAAACAAATTTTGTTTCGCAAACAATTGCCAGAACTTCTGCTAAAACAATTGAACTGGATTTTGCAGGTGCTGCAAAACCTTCAAAGGTTCTCGATATTATGTTTATGATTGACGCTACCGGTTCAATGGGAGATGAAATGGAATACATCAGCGAAGAACTGAATGATGTTATTTCACGAGTGAAACGCACACAACAGCAAATGCTAACGGTGCGTGTGAGTAATAATGTATACCGCGATAAAGGTGACGATTATGTTGTTCGTTCATTTCCGTTTACTGAAAACATGAGCGTTGCATTGTCACAATTAAATGAGCAAAGTGCTGGCGGTGGCGGTGATTACGAAGAAGCAGTAGAAGAAGGTTTTGAAGATGCCATAAAAAATCATGAGTGGAGTTCAAGTGCTGCTGCACGTCTGATGTTTTTTGTTTTGGATGCGCCACCGCACTTGACTGATGATAATATCAAAAAGATACAGGAAGTGACAAAAATTGCTGCGGCAAAAGGAATTCGTGTAATACCTGTTGCATCAAGCGGAGTAGATAAAAACACAGAATTCCTGATGCGCTTTCTTTCAGTTTCTACAGGCGGAACATATGTTTTCCTGACTGACCATAGTGGAATTGGGAACTCACATATTGAACCCACAATTGGAAAATACGATGTTGAATACCTGAACGATTTATTAGTGAAAGTGATTAACAGTTATCTTGAAGAAGATGATTTACTGACTAAAAACTAAATCATCAATTCGTTAAAGCAAGAGTCATCGTCAATTTGAATGCAAAATTGTCGATGACTTCTGCTCTTTGATAACCGCCATAGCGATAATGAACACTAGCTCCCAAACCCAAAAGATTAACCCGCAGAATATTATTTATTGCAAGACCTGTTTCAAAATAACCTTTCTCAAATGAACGTGCAGATCGGTTAAAATGATTTTCCGGATTACTTAAAAAACCGAAACCAATATTGTTAAGCAAAACAATATTTGGACGAAATTTTTTATAGCGAAACAACAAGCTTCCGAAATCGTGTTTATGAAATAAAGCAACGTAACTGCTGGCAAGAAATTCATTCATACCCATTGTTTCAAAACTGTTTTCTGTAGCTATCGGATATTTCTGATAACTACCTCTGCCATTGAAAAGTTTTGCATAAGGAACATCTGATGTTACTATGCCTCCTATTACCTGAATACTTTCACTTCCCAGCG
>CANJWH010000035.1 GCA_947478465.1 Bacteroidota bacterium | reverse complement strand
TTTGTAGCTACTGCTGCGTCAGACAGGTCAGAAAGTTTAGCAGTACTGTCACTCAGATTGCGTAAACCGCTTCCAAGACTTTGCAACAATTCAGGGCCAATTTTAGCTTCTTCAAGCATTTTGTCAAGCTCTTCTGTAACTGTTCCTGATTTTTTTGCAGGTTCATCTTTTTCTTCTCCGTGCATACCTGCAAGTTCAGGATAAACCAAACTCCAATCCGGTTCTTCGTGTGGTTTTTCAAAGGCTGAAAAGAAGAATATCACCGCCTCAGTTGATAAACCGATGGTAAGCATGATACCAGCTCCCGGCCAGTGTTGGATTTTGAAAAGAGCTCCTAAAATAACTACTGCTGCTCCCCAGCCATAAAGTTTGGCCATAAAATTTTTCCACTTTTTTCCTTTCATAATTTCAAATGGTTTTTAGATTGTTTGTTGTGTTTGGTTGTTTATTTATTTATTTATTGTATTCAGATTAAAAGTCGGCTCTATCACGGCCGAGGAATGTCATCACGCAACGGAAACCAACGTAACATTTCGCTGTGTCCTGATATTCATAAGTTCTTGTTCCTGTTTGCATATAGAACCCAATATCTTTCCATGAACCACCACGAATAACTTTTCTCTTCAACGCAGGAGGATCAGACTCTTTTGCATCATATTGATAATCCGGATTCAAATCGTGAATAAAATTGTAAGCCGATTCGTCAAATGCATTACTTGTCCACTCAGCAGCATTACCACCCATGCAATATAATCCATAATCATTAGGAGCATAAGAGTTCGCTTTTACAGTGTGGAAGCCACCATCATCAATGTAACTTCCGCGCATTGGCTTATAGTTTCCTAAGAAACAACCTCGGCTGTTACGGATATATGGACCTCCCCAAGGATATGGAGATAAATCCAATCCACCGCGTGATGCATATTCCCATTCTGACTCTGTTGGCAAACGGAAATCCTGAACAAAGTGTTCATCATTTGCAAGTAACCAACTATTTAAAAGTTGTGTTCTCCAGATACAGAAAGCTCTTGCTTGTTTCCAGGTAACACCTACAACAGGGTAATCATCATAAGCCGGGTGCCAGAAATACATGTTGGTCATTGGCTCATTAAAAGAATAGGTAAAATCATGAATCCAAGCCAGTGTATCTGGGTAAACATTGATAATGTCTTTTTTAATGAAAACTGAACGATCTTTCATTCCTTGCTCACGATTTTCTTTACGAGCAGCTTCACGCAAATCAATCCAGTAATACTCAAAATTCAGTTTACGGGTATCAATTTCTCTTCTGCGATAGAAGCGTTCGTGTTCCGGCAAATAAAGCTCTTCTAATGTTTCCATGAATTCTTCATCATCCCATTCTATATCTTCTTCCCAGTTAATACGCTCACCATATTCACCTTCTTCTAATATATGTTCTTCACCAATGAGTCTGTGTGCCATTGAATCACGCACCCAATAAACAAACTGACGATACTCGTTGTTTGTGATTTCTGTTTCGTCCATATAAAAGGCTTGAACTGAAACAGTTTTTGCTGGTGTAGTGTGAGAGTATGGAACATCCTGATCGCTGTTACCCATATTGTAGCTTCCCATCGGAATGTAAAGCATACCATAAGGGTCTTCCTGATACCACTCTTCACGATCCTGAACACCAATAAGGTGACCAGCTCCGTCTGATCCGCAACTGCTTAATAATGCTGCTGCAACGGGACTGAATAATAAAAGTAATTTTTTCATTGATACCTCCATTTTAGGTTTTGTTATACTATTGTAACGTAACAGTATTTGATTTATTGTTCTGAGATATTAACGGGTCCTCTTTGTATATTATTGTGCAATTCAAAAAAATATTATTTTCTTACACAAAATAATATCTCACCAACTGTGGATGAGATATTATTTTGCTGAAAAGTCAAGCTAAAACGTAACAATTAGTAATTGGTTACAGACATTATTATTACAGGAACCTTACGTTTCTATATTTCTGAGGAGTTCCCGGCTTGTTAAATTTGTAGCAGTAGCCTACAAATAACTCGTGAGTTCCATTACTATAACCACTCAATTTAGATGTTGTAAAGTCATATGCATAACCAAATCTGAATGAGCCAAACTGTGCTCCTGCCATTGCCACTACAGCATCATCAATTCTATAAGATGCACCAACCCAAACCATTTGCTTGATTAAAAGGTTAAGGTTAACATCTAACTGGGTTGATGCCGCATCTGATTTAATGAAGATAGAAGGACGAAGAGTAAAGTTTGGATTGATTTCATAATCATAACCTGCAGTAGCATAATAATGACGAGCAACATTCAAAGGTTGACCATTTAGGTTGTCAAGGTCAAGCTTGCCACCCAATAAGTGAGAAGCAGAAATACCAAAATATAATTTATCAGTATTGTAATAAACACCAGCACCCATATCAGGAACAAGGTCGCTTGCTTTTCCTGTTGGTATTGAAGGATCACCTGGCATAATAGGAACAAAATTTCCATTCATGGTTTGGTTAAGGATTCCAATATCAACACCGATACCAAGTTTTCCTGATCCCACATTCATGCGGTAAGCATAAGCTAAACGAGCAGCTAATGTACTTTGGAAACCAATTTTATCTTGCATAACAACAAGACCTACTCCACCATGAATTTTTGCAATTGTTGCATCGATACCCAAAACAGCTGTTTTAGGAGCACCGTCAAAACCCGTCCATTGTGTTCTGCCTATAAGGTTTCCGCAGATACCATCGTTACTTCCAGCATAACCCGGGTTAGTAAACAACCTGTTATACATATACTGGCTAAACTGCGGATCTTGCTGCGCAGAGGCTGCATACGTGATAAAGGCTACAGATAAGGTGGTAAATAGTTTTTTCATAACTTCTGTTTATAGCTTAATTGTTGTGTTTTTATGTGTGTTATATTGTTTCTCTTTTCAAACAGGGGGCTAAAGTAAATAATTATTATTCAGGAATGCAAATATTAAATAAAAATTTAATCTTGTCATTTCTAAACTCCGCCAAATACTCTTTCCTTGATTTAAAAATTACCCAAATTTATAGAAATTAAGTTTTAAAGACCAAATAAATCTGACTATCGGCTTAAAAATTCAGACAATCAACACAATCCAATTTGGAGAAAAGAGATTATCCCAACTTTTGAAAAGCCTGCCACCAGCGGTCGGGCATTTCTTCTGTGCACGCTATTTTATAATCATTATAGGAGCAGGGAACCATACTATGACGCTCATATTTTGATTTTTTACTGCCAGGGTATGGAACTTCCATCCACCAACGCCCGCTTTTATCACTTTTGTAGAAAACGATTTCGTATTTGCCTTCTTTTATACTAACACGGTACTTGGTATAGCTTGATTTATCGCCAACAGGATAATCCTTTTTGCGGCTGTAATATCCGTTAATGAAATACCAAATCATTTCAGCTGCAAGAAAAGATGTTTGTCCATTAATATCTACGGAAGGATTTATTTCATAGATACCAAAGGAAGTAAGTTTATCGCTAAGGCCTGCATAACGAGCAATGCGGCAGGCTTCATCGCCAAAGAAACCATTAGGTGAGGCGTTTTTATTGCCAGGAGCATCGGAGTGGCGAATAGCTGAAATATCAAAACTAAGAATATCGGCATTTCTTACAACCGGCTCAACTTCTTCCATATCTTTTTTTACATCGCCTAGCCTGTAAGAATCAAAAAACATTTTTTCCATCAATGAAATGCCCTTTTGTTCTACAAAATAAGTCTGGTAGCCTATATTGCTGAAATTAAAAAGGAAATTGGGCTGATGAAGAATTATTTTACTCAGATAAGTTCCGGAATCAACGGGGCTGTCCATTTCTCCCATATTAAATGCGCAATCAACAGCAACAATATTTACCATTTGCTCCATATCGCGGTAAGCACAATAATTGGCATAAGTTAAATCCTGGCTGCCTCCTATTATTATAGTTACAATTTTCTTTTTTGCAAGAAAACCGACAACAGAAGTTAGCGCAAAATAAGTGTCTTCAAAAGTATTTCCTTTTTGGATATTTCCAAGGTCTGTAACACGTATTGGATAATCGCCCCGATAAAGCTGATATAATTTTTTACGGACAAAATCAGGTGCATCTGCACAACCTTTATTATTGACTGCATTGCGATCGTCATTTACACCAATAATAACAATGTCGGTGTTTTCCAATTCCGGAAAATTTCCCTTTTCGGAATAAGTAATTATTTTTTCACCAATAGTATTTGCCTCAAAGGTTATTTCATCAAGGTTTGCTGGCTCAAAGAAAATGGAGATATCCATGTTGTTTCTCTCAAAGGCGCAAAGAGCGCAAAGGGTTTATGACTTCTTTTTGGTAAATCTTCCTCTTGCAGGTTTGTCGGGAGCTTCAGCAGCAAGTTTAAGACATTCTTCTAATGTTAGAGATGCTGCGTCTTTTCCTTTCGGAATTTTCACATTCTTTTTTCCCACTACTATATAGGGTCCCCAACGACCATTCAACACTTGTACTTCCGCATTTTCGGGGAAAGACTTAATCAGTTTTTCGCTATCAGATTTGCGTTTTGCTTGTATTAATTCTGCTGCTGTTTCACCGGTAATAGTAAGCGGGTCTTCGGTTTTAGGCAGTGAAATAAATTTATTATCGTGCTTTATATAAGGTCCAAATCTCCCTGCACTTACAATCATGTCTTTACCTTCAAATTCACCAACTGAACGAGGAAGTTTGAACAATTCCAACGCTTGCTCAAGGGTCACCGCCTCCAGTCGTTGTTCTTTTTTAAGGCTGGAGAATTTAGGTTTTTCCCCTCCTTCTTCTGCTGCCTCGCCTATCTGTGCCATCGGGCCAAATCTTCCAATTCTTACGTAAACGTTTTTTCCGCTTGCGGGGTCAACTCCCAATAAACGCTCACCTGATGCACGTTCTGAATTTTCGGTTGTATCAACTGTATCTTTATGAAAAGGCGTGTAAAAGTCTTTAATCATTTTACTCCATTCCAACTTGCCTTCTGCAATTTCGTCAAACTCTTTTTCAACTTCTGCCGTGAAACCAAAATCCAACACATTTGCAAAATTTGCCACCAGAAAATCATTTACCACCATCCCGATATCACTCGGAAAAAGTTTTGATTTTTCTGCTCCTGTATTTTCCGATAATTGTTTTTCAGCAATCTTGTTGTCTTTAAGAACTAATTGAGAATATGCTCTCGGAGTTCCTTCGCGTTCTTCTTTAACAACGTATCCGCGGTTTTGAATGGTAGAGATAGTTGGTGCATAGGTAGAAGGTCTTCCTATCCCCTGCTCTTCCAGTTTTTTTACCAGACTAGCTTCTGTGTATCTTGGCGGATGTTGGGTAAAGCGTTGTGTTGCGGTTATTTCATTCAGGTCAAGTTTTTGTCCTTTTTCCATAGGAGGCAACATACCTTCTTCACTATCTTCAGGTTCTTCGTCTGTGCTTTCCATATATACTTTCAGAAAGCCGTCAAATTTTATTACTTCACCTCTGGCAACTAATTTTTCGGGGGAATTGGAAACGCCAATTGTTACGGTTGTTTTCTCCAACTCTGCATTTGCCATTTGCGAAGCAAGCGTTCTTTTCCATATCAAATCGTACAGACGTTGCTCAGAAGCATCTGCTCCCGCTTCATGATTTTCCATGTACGTGGGACGAATTGCTTCGTGAGCTTCCTGAGCACCTTTTGACGTTGATTTATATTGCTTAATGTTTACATATTCTTTCCCATATGAACGTGTAATTTCTTTCTCTGCCGCCTGCAATGCAGTTTCAGAAAGATTTACCGAGTCCGTTCTCATGTATGTTATTTTTCCAGACTCATATAATTTTTGTGCTACAGTCATTGTGCGCGAAACAGAAAAACCAAGTTTACGACTGGCTTCCTGCTGCAAGGTAGAAGTTGTAAAAGGCGCAGACGGACTTTTCTTTGAAGGCTTTTTCTCCAAATCCTCTACCTTAAATTCTGAAGTTAAGCAGGCCTCCAGAAATTTCTGTGCTTCTTCTTTGGTCTTATATTTTTTAGGAAGCTCAGCTTTTACTTGTGACTTTTTGCCGTCCTTATTTATTTCGAAAAGGGCAACTACGCGGTAAAAAAATTCGGATTTATGATTGATAATCTCACGTTCACGCTCTACTATTAATCTAACTGCAACGCTTTGCACACGACCTGCTGAAAGATTTGGTTTTACCTTTTTCCACAGAATTGGTGAAAGTTCAAATCCTACCAGTCTGTCAAGAATTCTGCGTGCCTGCTGCGCATTCACCAGATTAATATCAATCTTGCGGGGATTTTCAATCGCTTTTAAAATAGCAGGCTTGGTAATTTCATGAAAAACAATTCGTCTTGTTTTTTTCTCGTCTAATTTCAAGGCTTCAAACAAGTGCCACGAAATAGCTTCTCCTTCACGGTCTTCATCGGAAGCCAGCCAAACAACCTCTGCATCTTTACTTAGTTTTTTCAACTCATTTACCACCGCTTTTTTGTCGGCAGGAACTTCATAGGTTGGAGCAAATTTATTCTCAATATCCACATTAAGTCCGCGTTTAGGAAGGTCGCGAATGTGTCCGAAACTAGATTTAACTAAATAATCTTTCCCGAGGTAACCCTCAATTGTTTTTGCCTTGGCAGGCGACTCAACGATGACAAGATTTTTAGCCATAAACAGATTTCGTTCTTATTTTTTTGGAAGGTGCAAAGAAAAGCATTTAGAAGTTGAAAATGCAAATATTGTATAAAAGTGATGGAACAAGGACAAAACGGATTAGGTGGATTGGCGCGGATTTTAAAGAGAAAATTCTATTTCAAAAATACTGCCGGCCGGATGATTGTTTTTTATATTGATAGTTCCGTTGTGGCGTTCAACAAGATTTTTAACAATGTACAATCCTAAACCTGTTCCTTTTGATTTTCGCGTATCTTCATTGCCGATGCGGTAAAATTTTTCAAACACTTTTTCTTTTTCTTCGTCAGGAATTCCGGAGCCATTATCAATTATACTGAGTAAAATATTTTTATCGCGCTGTAGTTTTACAACTACATTTTGTTCTGAATATTTCAACGCATTCTCAAGCAGGTTTACTACAACGGATGTGAATGCTAATTTGTCTGCCTGCATTTTAATTTGGGGTTGTATTTCAGTTTTCAGGCGTGTATTTTCGGGATGAGTTGCAATTATCTGAGCAATTAAATCGGAAAGATTTAACTCTTCAAAATACAGTGTATAATCACTGCGGTCAATTTTGGTGGCGAGCAAAAGATTTTCAACCAGACTTCCCAATCTATCAGTATCGGCAATGGCTCTGGCAAGTATTTCGTTTTGTTTTTCGCGCTCGAGTTCGCGCTTTTGCAAGGTTTGTAAATAAAGTTTAACGGATGCAATCGGTGATTTTAATTCGTGCGTTACAGCCAGCAAAAAATTCTTTTGCTGCCTTGCCAGCGAAACTTCTTTGCGGAAGCTTTGCAAGGTTTGCCAAACGCCTACTGCTAATAAAATAAAAAATACGCTACCCTCGCCCAATACCATCCAGATGCGTGAATATAGTTTCTGGTCAAGGTTGGCTTTTTCAATCAGCAACTCCGGACTGCCTTCGTGAGCCATTGTTAGTATTTCTAATTTCAGATTGTAAATTTCTGAATTGAGTTGCACTAAACTATATGCCCACCAGCAAAACTGAATGAAGACATACGCCACCAGAATGTAAAAAAGCAATAAAGCACGGGGAAATTTCTTTTGCACGCGGCAAAGGTAATTTGAATTGAACTACTATTTTAGTGTATAAATAAAAAGCCACGCACTTGCGTGGCTTTTTATTTATTAATTAACTTTATTACTTAGGTATCTCATCTTTATTAGGTGAGTAGAGCGGTGCATTTTTTTCTGCTTGCTTTTGTGCTTCTTTAATCAAAGCATCTACATCAGTTCCGACTGTTTTGAGATTGCTAATAGTAGATGTAATAGCTCCTTCTTTTGCCGGGTCGCCTACTTGAACTCCTATTTCTTTTAGTCTCTCCTGATGTATTCTTTCGCCATCTATTCCTGCTTGTTTTTCTAAATTTTCCTGATCATTTTTTCTTTGCTCTGCTCTTTTATATTGTTCTTGCTTTATGCTTTCATCAACTCGCATCCCTTTATATATTTCCTGTGGTATTTTACTTTCAAGTTCCGCAATATTTTCTTTTTCTAATACTTTACCCATAGCAATATAATCAAGCATTAAACCAGGTTCAACTTTATTTACTTTAACTTTAAAACCTGTTGTTGATTTCTCAACTATATTTGCAATAACACCTTCAACATTTGCATTTACTGTAACAACCGGAAGTGAAGAACCAGAAATTGCCTGAGCAAATTCTTCGCTGAATTCAACTGAAATTGTAGTTGAAGTAACAGAAACGGAACCAAAATCCTGAACATTTTTTTTCAATTTTTTTATTTCTTCATGGTTAACTTTTGCTCCTAATAAACCGAGTGTTGCAGCTGAATAATTGTCAATACCGCTAAACTGCTCATCCTGCAAATAATCTGGAGATTCGTCTAAGATAAGACCTATGTGTAAATTTGGTCTGTATTTAAAAGGCATAGTTTCGTTATACTCATCAGTTTCTGCATTGTATTTATAAAAACTTGGCTTCAATTTATCAATGTCGGCCATTACTAAAGCTGCCAAATCTCCTTCAATTGGAGTAATATCTCTTTTTTTCTCGCGCATTGAAGATGTAACCCATCCATAAGAATAACCTCTCCACCATGCCTGACCAGAACCACCCATTAACCCCCAATTATCATTACGACTAGCAACCAACTTATCATTAAGCCCACTATTATCCTGATTTCCCATTGTAAAGATGGTATTCCATGAAGTATTATTTGACCTCATGTCTTGCCCGTTGCTAAATCTTGATTGTATCCAACCATCATTGAAGTCATAAAATCCACCATCATCTGAGATAGCTATACCTCCGCTGTTTACATTGTCATAATTTGCATAAATTCTGGGGCTGCCGTTAAATGGTGTTCCAAAAACTGCGTTTCCATACCCTGCTATGCCACCTGTTCCAAGTATGGGTTTGCTGTTGTAAGCTCTTATCCATGTTCCATCTGTCATTTGCCAGCCACCTCCGTAAGTTTCAAAATAAAAACCGGAGGTGTTTTGAGCTCTGAACCAGTTATTAGCATAAACGGATGATGTTTGTGAGAATCCATTGGGATTGATGTAATAACCTGCATCGTCAAGATCTGCAAAATATCTTCCATAAAACTGTCCGTCTGCTCGTACATAGAACTGGTCTGTTCCTGTACCATTTCCTACTCTGAACTGCTGGGTTCCGCCACCTACGGCACCATTATCCCAATTGATAATTACGGCATTGCCTGCAGGGTTGTTTAAATGTAAGTTAGGTGTCATGCGGATGGCATTATTGGAGGGGCAATAACCTGAAATACAGTTTACAACACCTCTGATATCAAGATTTCCAAGTCTCATACTGTTCCATGCGCCTCCGCCCGGTGACCATCCATTGGTAGTAAACCAATTGTCTGATTCTAATCCAAATTGTGCACCCCATGCTCCCTCACGGTGAAATGAGATATAAGCGTCTCCACTGCCTGTATTGGCAATTTCCAACTGACCTTCGTTGGCGTTTCCGCCCATGGTATTTACACCTCTTCTTATTCTTGCTTTTCCATTTACATCTAACGTTTGTGCGGGGCTCATGATACCTACTCCCAATCTTTTGTTGATACCATTTAATGTAATAACGTTATCGGTTCCGTTGATATTTGAATGGGGGTTTGTACGACCTCCTGCATCAGCAAATCCGAAATCAAGGTAGCCAAATCGTGCGCCCCAGTTTCCCTGATTAATTACAAATTTGCGATAGTCTGCAGCGTTTGCAGGATTATAGGATGCAAAGGTTAAGGTTGAGCCATGGTTATCGTTTCCTTCGCTGGAAGCTATAACCAAATCACTGTAAGAAGAAGATAAAACCAATTGTGCTCTTCCGTTTGCGCTTGTGGGATCATCCAGGCCTGCAAAATTGGGGTCGTTTCCCTGATTTTGAAGAATATATACACGTCCCGATTTATCGATGCGCATTCGTTCACCCATACCATTCACCGTTCCATTTTCGGTAGAAAATATTAAATCACCCGCACACCAGTTGGCATCTGTTCCTTGCCCTGTAACCTGTGCACCAATTGAAGCAAAAGCACTGTTATAGGCGGTACCGTTGCTTCTGCGTGAAAAGGTAATAAAAGGGGCATATACATTATTGGTAGTATTATCGTTATGCAGGTCAAGGCCGATAAGGGCTGCGCGGTTTGTGCTGGCTGAATTAGCTGAAATAACCATTTGAGGGGTAACCCCATCTGCCTGCCATCCACCCTGGTTACTTGTTAATAATCTTCCATTAAGGTTGGTAAAGGTAGATCCTATCTGTGCATTTCCGTTTACCCAGAAACTGGCAGTTTGAGCTGATGTGTATTGGTTTTGAATTGCACTGGTGCCTATGTTTGATGTGGTAAGCATTTTTGACCAAGCGGTGGTTGCGCTGTTGTTTGTTTTGCGTACCCAGAAATCCTGATCAAAGAAGCCTCCGGCTATTTGCATGGCATAGTTATTTCCGGTATTGCTGTGGCGTGTTTCCATCAGGTGTTGCCAGCTTGAAGCTCCTGTATACCAGTTGGCAGCAGGGGCAGGAACTGAAGTTTCATAAAATCCGCTTCTGCCTCCCTGTGAGCCTGCATCATCGCGGGTTTCGGTTCGTGTTAAACCATTTCCCCAATATACAACTCCTGTGGCTTTAATATTTCCGGTTACATCTAATTTTTCGGCTGGGCCTGTGTTTCCTATACCTGCACTACCATAAACATATAAATTTGCCGAACCCTGGCTAGGCCCTCCAACACGCAGTGTGCCATCAGACTGGGCTACTTTAGTTCCATCTGTACCCACATTTGCCATATAAAAACTTCCACCTGCGGGGGTATGCACAACTGTGTTTGCTGCATCAGCATAATAAGCACCGCCTCCGCTACCCACATATACATAGCTACCGGCACCATTAGTAAATCTTGCATTTCCTGCAACAGATAATTTATAGGTTGCAGGAGCGGTTCCTATTCCTACGTTTGTTCCGTCATCCTGTGTTGCTCCTATTCCAAGTGAGTTTGCTGTTATCCAGCGAGCCAAATAGTTGGGAGTTCCTGCGCCTCCTGCACTGGTAGTTAAAACCTGGGACCAGGCATCCCATGCAGCAGCATCTGGCTGGCCCTGACGCCAGTAAATACCGCCTTCATTAAACAGAAGCTGATGACTGGCATCACCGCTGTTATCGCCCCATGGCGCCATGGTAATTAATCCACCATATGTTCCCGAGCCGGGTGCTGAGTTGAGTACTGAAATTTGTTTAAAATCAAACGCTACCTCATTATTATATCCTGTTGGGGCTGTGTTTGCAGCACGGGTATCATCCACATTCAGATGTCCGAAAAATTTGCCCGATGTTTTGGTGTCGCCTACCACATCTAATTTATAAGCTGGGGTTGCTGAGCCAATGCCTATATTTCCGTTAGAGGCAATTCTCATGCGCTCTCCAAATGCTGAACCATTCCAGGTTGAGAAGGTCATGTCTGATTTTTGGTTGGTTCCGTCCATGTTGATGACCTTAATCTGAGCATTACCTGCACCATTGGCTGTTGTGCTGTTATCAACTCCAAAATCAATGGCTACTGCTGTATTGGTAGCACTTACTTTATTAGTTAAAACTAAATCTCCACCCATTGCTCCCGAAGCGTTTTTTTCAATGTGAAAAATGCTTTCAGGGCCTGTAGTTCCAATGCCCACATTCCCGTTTGCATCAACCCGCATTCGCTCTGCTCCTGCAGTGGACAGCCCCAATTGAGTTGCTGCCGGAAGAAATACACCTGTATTGGCACTGGAATTAAAACTTAATCCGGGTGCTGCTGCTGTTCCGTCTCCTACTCTGCCTACACCCTGTATCCAAAAGGTACCGGGGTTTTGTACGGCTGCACTTTGGTTCATAATTGCATCGTTGCTCGAACCATTTCCTGATATTATTCTAACCCAGTTGGGAGCTACGGTTGTTCCGCTATTGTAATAAAATCCTGGGATTACATTATTAGGAGCTACTCCGGCTGTATTGGTATTATAAACTAATAATCCGGTTGCCGGGGTAGCTATTGGTCCAGCTGTATTTGTGGCTGTAAGTAGCACACGAGGCACTAACATACCTTTATCGGTTGCAATTACATCAAGCATGGCTGATGCATCAGGGGCGGTGCCGGCTGCGCTTATGCCGGTTTGGGCATTTGAAAGCTGCGCAATACTTGTAATAAAAACGAGGCAGAGTAGAATTTTTTTCATGATATTAACTACTTAATAACGGATTTTAACACAAACGTAAAGTTAATATTGACACAAACCGAACAATTTTTTTGTGATTATTAAGTTTCCAATTGATAAAAATTGCCAATGAATGGAAAACAATGACTACAGAAAACGTATGAATTAAAAATAACGTGAATATAAATTCATATCAAAAAAAGGTCATTTTTCTCCAGCTGATTATAAAAAAAGCTTTGTGCGGAATTGCACACGGTGGTGCACATTTTATACAAAGCATTGTATTTTTGAAGGCGCTGGCGGGCAAGCCTTTTGCGGATGTGTTTGTAATATTCCTGTTGTTCTTCTTTTTGACCCAACTGTATAGCTTTAGTTTCAACCGATGCTAAAACTGCGGGCGGCATATTTACCAGAGCAAGTTCGGCTGCATAATCCTGTGCTACTTTTTTCATCACAAAAAGCCATACAAGCTGGTTGAGGCTGCGGGCGCGGGCTTTTTTGCGTAACTGTCTTGTTCGGCATCAAAACCCCAGTCGCTGCGTAAATCAAAATAACTTTTACCGCTGCATTTTTTTGAATCAGCAACATGCTGATGAAAATTGGTTTTAAAATCTTCAAACATGGTTATGTGTTTTAAATTTTTGCCAAAACAAAAACATATTGAATAAATTTTCAACCGTAGAACACGTTATAGGCTTGAAACAGGAAAATTTTTAGTCTGCAGATTTAAAATCTAATATTAAATACCAATGAATTGAAATAAATAATCTGACAAATAATACAACTTAACAGATAATTAATACATTTGGCAACCAACCATTTTAAAATAGCATTAAAATACAGGCAATGCAAAATCGTTTTTTTCAAATTATAATACTAACAGGCTTAGCTGTTTTTACAGGGTGTGAAGACTACTCTGAAGAAAGTATTTTGTGGATAAACGATGTAGAAACGGGTACTGATATTGAAAAAATAAAAAGCACCCAGCCCGATTTTGTAGAAATAAACTGGGAAAAACCCGATACAGTTAATTACAAACTATATTACCAGGTAACGGTTAAAGGCAACCCGTACATTCTGAATAAAACGCATCATCTTGTATTTATGGATGGCATGTTTCAGGGCTGCAGCCATCATCATAAATAACAACGGGCATACTTATAGAATATACCCGTTGTTAAAAAATCATATTAATTAAACCTACCACCCCAGCACCCACGCAAACATCAACGGGGCACAAATAGTAGCATCACTCTCCACAATAAACTTGGGTGTATGAATATCTAATTTACCCCAGGTAATTTTCTCGTTAGGCACAGCACCTGAGTAAGAACCATAGCTGGTAGTAGAATCAGAAATCTGACAGAAATAACTCCAGAACGGAACATCATGCCACTCCAGATCCTGATACATCATAGGCACTACACAAATCGGGAAATCACCGGCAATACCACCTCCAATCTGGAAAAAGCCAACGCCTTTGCCACTTGAGTTTTCGCGATACCATTGTGATAACCATACCATGTATTCAATACCCGATTTCATGGTGGTAGGGTTCATTTCGTTTTTGATAACATAGGAAGCAAAAATATTTCCCATGGTACTGTCTTCCCATCCCGGGCAAACAATTGGTAAATTCTTTTTAGCAGCAGCCAGCATCCAGCTGTCGTTAGGGTCAATTTCATAATACTGTTCCAGCACACCACTGTTCAGCATCTTGTACATAAACTCATGCGGAAAATAACGTTCACCCGCATCGTTGGCATCTTTCCACAGTTTATGAATATGCTTCTGCAATCTGCGGAAAGCTTCCTCTTCAGGTATGCAGGTATCGGTAACGCGGTTGTAGTGGTTTTCCAGTAAATCCCACTCATCCTGTGGCGATAAATCGCGGTAATGCGGCACACGTTTATAGTGGCTGTGCGCCACCAGATTCATAATATCTTCTTCAAGGTTAGCACCTGTGCACGAAATAATCTGCACTTTATCCTGACGAATCATTTCGGCCAGTGATTTTCCCAACTCAGCAGTGCTCATGGCACCGGCAAGGGTAATCATCATTTTTCCGCCTTCGAGCAAATGGGTTTCGTATCCTTTGGCAGCATCAACCAGTGCGGCTGAATTAAAGTGCAGATAATGTTTTTCAATAAACTGTGAAATAGGTCCTCTTGTCATGATTTTACTTTTTGGGTGCGCAAAAATAGTTTTTTTTAGTTGTCAGCCTGAACGTAGTAGAGAAGCCAGATTATTTTACAACTAATCGTTGCGCTCTGCTGAATTTATCAGTCTGCAGCGCCACATAATACAGCCCTGCCGGCAGCGCAGCAATATTTTTAGTCAACTTTTTATTGCCCGAAAATGATTTTTGAGAAAGGTATTTTTCAATCACTAGTCCATGTGAATTCATCAAAATCACCTCCACATTTTCTTTCCCTTCAGCATTAATTTCAATGGTAATATTATCATTGGCCGGGTTAGGGTATACTGACAATTTCACCGGTTCTTTCACCTGAATTTCTGCAACCGAAACGGGCGAAGTTTCAATATACACTTCAAAAACACGAGCACTAGCTATGCTCACAGTTGGGTCGGTTTCACTGATATTTTTTTCAGGACTTTCAATACCGCCAACAATGTGGCCTATAAGTGTACGCCCTGATATGGTGTTCAGTTTTAAAACCTTATTGTCGTATTTTTCAATAGCCGGCAGCGGAATAAAATGTGCATTGGAACCTAAAAAACCGGGCATTGAATCGGGCAGCAAATATTCTGTAAGTGTATTTTCGGCATTGCGTGTTACTTTGCTGATGGTGCTTACAAACGGAACTAAGGAATCGGTTATAAGCGCATTTGTAACAGTGTCTAGCTTATACATGCTCATGCCTCCAAAAAATAAACTGTGCATAGTATTTCCAACAGAATCATAAAGCGGAACAACCGCGCTGTGATACTGACTCAGGTTTTGATTAAAACCCGGAACATGAGTTGCTCCGGTGCTGTTTATATCTATAGTAGTGAAATACGGAATATTAATTCCCTTTTGAAAGACACCTGAAAAAGCAGTAAAACCTTCTGCTCTGTCAGGAAAAATCTGCGGCACTAAATTATAATCTCTGCGATGAAAATTATTGGTGTCGGTTTGTTCCGTAAAATCAGAAACCGAAAGATTGGTGCCATCATCATTAATCGTAAACGAACGCAGCGAGTTGTTGTAGGTTTGTGTAAAAAAATTGCCCACCTGGTTATGACTGTAAGTTCCGTCAAACCTGTGCCCGAATACAATTTGAAATTTATTATTCAGTTTCTGCATGTGCGCACCGGTAATAGCCAATTGCTCATCTGTAACCTGACGAAAAAAAGAAGTGATACTTGTTCCGTTCATCACTGCATTTACCAGACCCGGCAAATCAATTGCTGTTAAAGTTGTAAATGTAACAAACTGTTGCAGAGTCTCTTTCCAGCCATAACCACCCTGCATATACAGCGTGTTTCCATCCTGAAAAAACTGCATGTTGCTGGAAGTAATTGCTTCGCGAATATCCTCACTCAGCGAATCACAGGAGTAAGAATAAATATCCATGGTTCCTAAATCAACAACATAAATGGTGTTGTTAACTCCATAAAACGGAAAAGAGTTGGCAGTCTGAAAACCATGAAGTCCGTTGTTTCTGCCTCCAATAAAAATCCACTTGTTGTCAAGCTCTGCATGAGCTCCTGAGTGCAAGGCAGGAAACCCGGGAATAGTAATTTCGTCTAATTCAACTGAAAATTGTTGCTGTGCAAACGAATGTTTAGCGCAGAAAAAAACGAAGAACAGAAAAACTAATTTCCTCATCTGCGCACTACAAAACGTTTTTGCTCTTTACCTGCTGCGCCTTGCAATTCGGCAACATAAACGCCTGAAGACAATGCAGAAATATCAGTCTGCACTTTGTTCATTCCACCTGCAAACGATTTTTGTTCTGCTTTCACCAATTGACCGGTTGCATTGTAGATAGTTATAACAACATCCATTTTTCCTGAAACATAAAACTCAATGTTCAGCAAATTTTCGGCAGGGTTGGGATACAAATTCATGTTGCCTAACAATGCTTCATCAATGGAAGTGCAAGTACTAACTGTTGTGGAACTGCTGTCAACTCCAACACATCCATTCAAGCCGGAATACGAGTAATAAATCATGTGGGTGCCTGTTCCGGCAGTGCCGGGAGTAAATGTATTTCCGGTGATTCCCGGACCATAGAACGTTCCTCCTGATGGGTTTCCTGTTAATGTTGCGGGAGAATAATTCAGGCAGTAGTTAGCACTCAATCCGCTGAATGATGCAACGGGTGCAGGCAAAACAGTAACTTCTATTCCATTTGACACAGCAGAACAATTACCCGGATTAGTTACAAAAACAGTATACGTTCCCGCTTCTGAAGCAAAATAGGTGTCTGATGTTGCGTTTAAAATATCGTTTCCGTTTAATCTCCACTGATACGTATTTCCTGCGCCATAAGTAGCTTTAATTGATGTCTCACTGCCTTCGCAAATAGTAACATCACCTCCGCAGATATAGGCCACAGCCGAGCAGGTGCTTACGCTGATTTTGTAAATCCTTCCGTTGCTCTGTCCTGCAATATAAAGTTCACCCAGATAATCTTCTCCAAACGTAGCAATGTTGTTGGTGATGGTAGTATTGGTAGTTAAAATACTGGATGTCCAGCCTCCGCTGCCATTTGGATATGTTCCCCAAAATCTTCCGCTGCAATAATCAGTATTCAGATACCATCCGAACATGCCGCCATAAATTCCGCCACGGTAAACATAGCCTCCTGTAATAGAGCAGCCGTTAGGTGAACTGTGTGCGTATTCTAAAACAGGGTCAGTAAATCCTGTTGTTCCGCAACCTGTTGTAGTGCAGGTTGGACACGCATGTAATCCTTCTCTGCAGCGCCATCCGTAATTTCTGCCTCCTGCATCACCTGCAGGTTCAAAATCCACTTCTTCATAATAATCCTGTCCTACATCACCAATCCATAAGTCATTTGTGCAGCGGTCAAAATTAAAGCGCCATGGGTTACGCATTCCGTATGCCCAGATTTCTTTTTTATTTGTGTTGCTTGTTGCAAAAGGATTAGTTGAAGGGATGCCGTAAGGACTTCCGTTATCAACATCAATACGCAACATTTTTCCAAGCAATACGGTTGTGTTTTGTCCGTTTCCGCTAGGGTCATCAGCACTTCCGCCATCACCCATACCAATGTATAAATAACCATCCGGACCGAAACGGATTTGTCCGCCATTGTGGTTGCTGTAAGGTTGTGAAATAGTAAGAAGGTTTACTTCGCTGTTTTCCAATGCATCATTAGGGTCAGCCGGATTTACCGAAAAGCGTGAAACGCGCGTTGCTCCATCACTTAAACGTGTATAGTTCACATAAAAATAGCCATTGGTTGTATAGTTGGGATGAAAAGCCAGACCTAACAATCCACGCTCGTTACCGCTTGAACTTACCAATGATGTAATATCTAAAAATGCAGCACTGTTAGTAGTTCCGTTTGCGTTCAGAATTTTGATGATACCACGCTGCTGAACAATGAACAAACGGTCATCACCGCAATGTTCTATTCCTACAGGAATGGAGAAACCCGTTGCAAACTGTGTAAAAGTTAACGATGGTGGCGTTTGTGCCTGCAGGTTGTTAAAACAAACAAGAGCAATAAAAGCGTAGAGTAATTTTTGCATAATTTTTTAATTAGTAATTTTTAGTGACAGGTATTTATTGTATCCATTGCGGCAATCCATTCACGCAATAAGTTTAGTCCTTCGTGATGCACCATTTTGCGTCCCAGTTCAGGCATCATAACATCGGGTTCGGTGCTGGCAACACGGTAAACAAGAATAGATTCATTCGGATTTCCCGGAACAATATCGTATCTGAATTCACCCGCTCCTCTGCCGGCTGCAACCGGAGTTTTGCAAAATCCAATTGCTGTTAAGTTTGATTCCTCAGCAGTTAAAAGCAAACCCGATGTATTTGCCGGACCTTTTGCATTGTGGCAATGTGCACAGTTTATATCCAGCCAGGCACGGGCGCGCTGGTCAAGAGTTCCCGTTTTTTCATCATTCCAGACTGCAAGCTTTGGTTGGCTTTCAGGCGTTCCTTTAAAATCCAGATAACCTGCCGAAGCCCAGTGCACCAATTGATTTTCAGTTTTCTCACCGTAGCTGAAATCTTTATTCAGGTTCTTTGCTTTGGGTCCTATTGGTGTCATTTTACCTCCGTATTCATGACAACCTTTGCATTGATTTTTGTTGGGAACAACATAATTCAATTCGCGTTTTTGCCCATCACTGTGTATCCACGAAATATCTTTTCTGCCGCCTGCAACTTCAAGCGTGGCATCGGTTTGTTCATCGTTCCAGATGTAGGGTCTTCCCTCCCACCCTTTTTCGGTATGAACCAGCAAACGGGTTTCCATAATTCTGCGGCCTTTGCTGTGGTCGGTAAAATCATTGTGGTAATAAAAGTTTTTAATCAATACCGTGCCTACAGGAAAATCAAACGCAAGGCTGTCGTTATATTTTGCAGTGGTTCCTGCGGGCATCCAGACAAAGCGGGCCTTCTCGGCATAATCAGAAAAGAGTGGTGTATTTAAATCGTAAGGAACTACTCCATCGTTGGGAAGAAGCTCAGCCATGTTTCCTTTAAAGAAATGATATTCAGAAAGTGTTTGAACCATTGCACCCGAAATATCCACATTAACAGGCAAATTGCTTCTGTTGGTGCAGCGGTAAACAATAAGTGAAAACGAAAGAAGGAGGATGAGTAGGAAATATTTTTTCATTCTAAAACCTTGAAAAGAAGGGCAAAAATAGTAATAAAGTGTGTGCGTCCGTCATGAACAACATACGTCATGCTGTCCCGATAGCTATCGGGATTGTTTCAGCATCTATATAAAAGACCCTGAACTTGTTTCAGGGTCTTGCTATTAAAGTGAGATGCTGAAACAAGTTCAGCATGACGAACACTAGCTCAAACCTGTCAGCTTTTCACTCAGCTCCCAAACTTTTTCTTTTAATCCTTCGGTTTGCGAATATTTTGAATGCCACTTATGCTTGCACAAATCATAGTACTTTCCGCTTTCACCTTCCACTTCTGGTGAAGAAGCAAGATAAATAGATGTTTTTGCCCCGTCTTCAGCGCTGATAGCACCCTGATAAAGTTCAAAAAGTTTCCATGCCAACACTACTAATTTTCCTGTGTTTTTTCCGGCAATTCCTGTTTTTACCACTCCGGGATGCAAGGCATTTACAGTTACTCCTGTTCCTTTCAAGCGCTCTGCAAGTTCCATGGTAAATAATACATTACCCAGTTTAGAGCGCTCATAAGCTTTCATGATGTTGTAGCTGCGCTCCATCTTCATATCGTCAAAATTAAACCTGCCGCTGTAGTGCGAATGCGAGGCAACATTTACAATACGCGAAGGAGCTGATTTCTTTAACAGGTCAAGCAACAGGTGGGTGAGCAAAAAATAACTCAGGTGATTATTGGCAAAGGTCATTTCAATACCGTCAACCGAAAGCTGGTGTTTCTGAAAAACTCCGCCTGCATTGTTGATTAATACATCCAGTCTGTCCAGTTTGGCTTTTACCTCATCGGCCAGCCTGCGCACTTCTTTTTGGCTGGATAAATCAGCCGTAAAAAATCCAACGTTTTTATTTCCTGAAAAACGTATGATTTCATCAACTGCTTTTTTTGCTTTTTCTGCATTGCGCCCATGAACATAAACATTGGCACCTTGTTTTGCCAGTGCTTTTGCTGTTTCTAATCCTATGCCGGCTGTGGCTCCTGTAATTAATATGTTTTTGTTTTTCATGATTTTATTGTTGGGCAACAAACCTACATGAATTTCAGGATATGGATGAAAAATTCCTTTGTAACAAAAAACAATTCATTGCATTATGAATAGAAGTAAATCTTTTACATTTACTTTTAAATTCCTGATTATGACAAAACAGATTCTGCTAAGTTTAGTGATTGCAATCTCCAGCAATATTCTTTATGCACAGGTTGAACACAACACCACCGGTGTATTAGGACTGGGCTACAAAGTTGATGCAGCCGGACCTATGGTTGAAAGTGTTACACCCGGTAGTCCTGCCTATGTTGCAGATGTACAAAAAAATGACCGTTTACTGAAGATAAATGACCAGTCACTTGCAGGTATTACCCTTGAGGCACTTACCGAAAAATTTAAAATACCCATGGGTGTAAGCATCAAAATTGTGGTGGAGCACGAAGATAAAACACAACAGGAAGTAGTGCTTAAAAAGGCAGCTTTTTTCTCGGTCTCCTACAAAATATTCAGGTACATGATTTTTTTTGACGAAAACAATAAGCCTGTTTACAAGCCTGACCAGCCCTGCATCTGGGGCGATGATTGCTACAACGGTTATGGATATTATGCCTATTCGGCCAACGAAGCTTTTTGCGGTGAGTTTGAAAACGGCAAGCGCAAAGAAGGTTTGTATTATTATGTTGAAAACGGCAAGCCCTGTTATTATCTGGGAGCATTTTCTAACAATGAATACACCGGCAAAGGCACACTCACTTATGCAAACAGCCCAACTGAACACTTTATGTATACAGGTGATTTTTTAAATGGTAACTCAGAAGGAACCGGCTCCATTAAAAACCTGAATGATGGCCATATCTTTACAGGGAGCTTTAAAGCCGGTAAAAAGGAAGGATATGGAAAAGAAACAACAGCCGATGGTATTAAAATAATTGAAGGACAATGGAAGAGCGGTGTTTTTCAGGATGGGGAAAATACACTTTATGAAGATTGGTCGGGATTAAGTATTGAGGAACAAGTTAAAAAGGCTGAAAAAGCCCTATTAGCAGAAAAGAAAACTGACTCGTTAGCAAGAGCTGCCGCCCAGGCAGAGCTTAAAGCCTATTATGATAAACAACAACCTTCTTCATATGTTCAGCAAACCTCCTCAGATTATTCCCCGCCTGCTATTGATGTGGTTGCAAGAGCATGGGAAATAAACAAAACTTCAAAGGGATATGCACTTTACGAATCATTTGATGTAGGATTTTCAAAGTATCAGAGTGGTTCCTGTTTTACCGGTTGCAAAGATTCAAAGAGGGATATTTATATCCTTGTTGAAGACAATATCCCCGGGTTTAACATGACTAAACTTTATGCTAATGAAGTGCCAAACCCACATGATATACCGCCCAATATAGCCCCACGTGATAATCCTGCAAACTATGCCGATTGGGGAAAGCTGGGAAATCATAAAGGAATTGATACTTACTTTATGAGTATCAGCAAAGAAGCATATAGTGCCTGCACCTATCAATGGGAGCTTTTTTCAACAGATGACAAAAGACATTTTGTTAAAATTCTTGTATTCGGTGCAAAATAAAAACAAACATTAAAACCAAACCAATAAAAAGCCATGAAAACCAAAACCATCTTCCTCACTATTTGCAGCTCGCTGTTATTTACTGCAATTGCCCATGCACAATGCACCTCCTCTTCTATTAATGCTGCGGAACTTACAGCCGGAGAAAAAGTAATTCTTACTGAAATATCAAAAGAAGATGACCCTGAAATACACAAGGCTATGATTGGCAAAACACTTACTGTGGGCACAGGCGGCATGGCCAACATCGGTGATTGTTGGTTTCTGGGTGAACTGAACATAAACGGTGAAGATGTTTTTTTTGTAGGTGTAAGGCTTGACGATGTTAAAGGGGAATCATATGGAGGTACTACTCCTGTAGTAAGAACGGAAACACCAACCGCTTCTGATTTTCCCGTGGGCGCTGAAGTAAGTGTTGTTGGTTTTCAGGAATTAGATAAAAGCTGTGCACAGTTTTATTCAGAAAGAACAGAAAACGCAACAGGAGTGGTTATTGAAGCTGATCTTGTAAAAGATGATAACGGTAATTATTCAGGATGCATACTTTACGGACAGTCTTTAAAACACTGCTTCAAATCAGCTAGTGTATATAAAGGTGTTTATAAAAAAGAATGAAGGCATTGCTGCTATAGTTGAAAAACTAACTAATTAATTTTCTGACCAAATAAAAACAAATAATTACTAAACCATGAAAACAAAAACCTCACTCCTGCTCTTTTGCTTCATGATGTTATTTGCTTTAATAACCTATGCCCAATGCCCTGCGGGTTTATTGAACTACGAAACAATAGAAAGCGGTAAAAAAGTAATCATTACCGAAATACCAAAATCAGATGAAACCTACGAAACCTATAAAAGCTGGATAGGAAAGGTAGTTGAAGTATACAGCGATATATTCGTTGAAGAAGGTTGCTGGTATAATGGAGAACTGATGTATGGTGATGATGAGAATTTTTTTGTGAACGTGCGGGTAAAGGCAGCCCCGGGCGAAACGTATGGAAACATTGCTGCAGCAGCTGTGAAGGAGGAAACAAAAGCCGCTTCTGATTTTCCGGTGGGCACAAGGGTAAAAGTTCATGGTATTCCTGTTACAGACAAAAACAGTTATTCCTTTTATTCAGAAGCGCCAACAGTTGACTATGGCGAGGTGGTGGAAGCCGACCTGAAAAAAAATGCCAACGGAACTTACTCGGGTTGCATATTAACGGGTGAGGGCCTTGATATTCGCTACCGCACCAAAAAATGTTTTACCGAAAATAAGGTGGAGAAAAGGTTATAAACGCTTTAATAAAAAGCCTCTCTATCCGCAGCAGTGAGCGTGTCGCTCGTTGCATCTATTCCTTTGCCTCCCGCAAATTAATTTCTCCTGCTGGCTGAACATTGGCTGTACTAGCTAAATGTTGCGCCCTTGCTACGCTTGCTTTAACAGGCTTTCAGAATTTTTAAATAAAATAATTCTATAGCTTTGGGCTATGGCCAACTTATATCGAAACTACCTTATTGCTGCATCCGCAACTGCTCTGTTCCTGTTTGCTGCCTGCGAGGGAAATCTTAATCAGCGAATGGGTACGGTTTCGGAAACAATTAAAAAAGTGGATTCTGCAGCGGAGAATGTATCAAAAGGCGTTACAGAATTCTCAGAAGGAGTGGAAGGTTATGTGGACACAACTGCCTATAAAAAAGACAGCAACGGTATCTGGCAAAAGAAAGAAGGCGGTCAGGAAACGAAGGAAATAAAATAGCTCAAAGAATCCCCTTCAACTCCTCCAGCGAAGCAATCTCATAAGTTATCTTTTCACCGTGCGCAATCTTGTCGGGGTTAAAGTAAACCGAGTCAATGCCGGTTTGCCTTGCTCCTACGCAATCAATTTCAAGGTGGTCGCCAATCATAATGCTTTCGTTGCGTTTGGCGCCTGCAAGCTTAAGTGAATAGCGAAAAATTTCGGGTGTTGGTTTTTTATGTCCTGCCCTTTCTGATGTAATAATGTGTTCAAAAAAGTGTGCTATGCCTGAACTGTGCATTTTTATATGCTGCACTTCTTCAAATCCATTGGTAATAATGTGCAATGTGTATTTTTTCTTCAGGTATTCTAATGTTTCAATAGCGTTGGGCAGCAAACCTATTTTGCGCGGACTGTGGTCAACATAGTCATTGCCTATGCTTATAGCCAGTTGCTTATTATCAATACCAAAACGGGTAAGTGTATCGTAAAAACGGATATAGCGCAGGGTTTCTTTATCCAGATTACCGAGGCGGTAGTTTTCCCAGTAATGCGCATTTATCTCGTGATAGATTTTATAAAAACTTTCAAAGGAAGGAATACCCGCTTCTGTCAGTTTCTGATGTGCAAAAATCTCCTGAAGGGTTTCGTGCGAGTTTTTGTCAAAATCCCAAAGGGTTCTGTCAAGGTCAAAGAAGATATGTCGGTAGGTTTTCAATATGGAGCAAAAATAGAGATTGAAACGTCATGCTGAACGTTCATACTGTCACTTCGAGCACGGTTTTGTCAGTTCGAGCGTAGTCGAGAACCAAGAAGCAATAATTAAAACTTCTCGACTACGCTCGAAGTGACGATGAGTTCAGGGTGACGTAAAAGAAAATTAGAAAATAACTACAGCCGAAGAAAGTATCAGCGACCACAGCACTACAGAAGCGCACAGATAACCAACTACCCTGCGCGGGTTATGGAAATAACGCGCTGCTATTAATGTGCCTACCGGAATAGATAAAAGAGTTGGAGTAAGCAATGCAATACCTACCAAACCAAAACGTCTTACGGTAATAACAATCAATTTATTCTGCCAGGTGAACACTTTTTTACGCTCAGGCAATAATTCATCTTCTTCACTTTTTTTATTTATACCAAATAAAAAGAAAAGCTGATTTTTATAAGCAGTAATAGTTGTGGCAATCCATTTGCTGGCAAAAAAGAAAAACAGAACTCCAAGAATTCCGCCTGTTGTTGTTGTAAGAAAAGTCTGAATGTAGTTGAAATCGTAAGATTCTGCTATAACAGGCGAAAGGAGGAACTTAAGCGAACTGAAAAATGTAAGCGATAATAATTTGAGTAACTGTTCCAACTATTTGCTGTTTTTTTGAAAAGGATGTCAATTTTAACGCACAATTACCCCTTTCGTTCTTATTTTCGATGAACGGCTAAAATCTTAGTGCAGAATGTGGATTATGGCTTAAATTTTATCTCCGTAAGCAAGGTCGCCTGCATCGCCCAGACCCGGAACAATGTAAGATTGTGCAGTTAGCTCTTCATCTACTGCGCCAATCCATATTGTAATATTAGAGGGCATGTGCAGCTTTACATAGTTCACCGCTTCGGCACTGGCAATAAGGGCAACAATGTGCGTGTGCTTTGGAATTCCGCGATGTATCATAGCCTTGTAAGAAAGCACCAGGGAAGTTCCGGTTGCAAGCATCGGGTCGCAAAGAATAAGCGTTTTGTCCTGCAAGGTGGGACAAGCAAGGTATTCCACATGCACATCAAATGTTCCGTCTTTATGATGTCTGCGGTATGCAGAAATAAAACTGTTCTCGGCACCATCAAAATAGTTAAGCATACCATTATGCATAGGCAATCCGGCACGAAGTATAGTTCCTAAAACAGGTTGTTCAACCAGATTAGGAACCGATGCCACACCCAAAGGTGTGGTTATGTCTTTGTTTTGCCACTCTAAAGTCTTGCTGATTTCATAAGCAAAGATTTCACCTAATCGTTCAAGATTTCTGCGAAAACGCAAACGGTCATTTTGAATTTCAACATTGCGGAGTTCACCAATAAACTGGTCAACAAGTGAGTTGCGGTTACCTAAGATATTTACCATAAGTTTTTTTTCTGAGATGGTGAAAGTAGCTATTTATCGTTTTCAATTAAATGACGAGAATCATGTTTATCGTTTTAAAATATTCACTGGAAAGGGCAGCCTGTTAATCTTTACCTGAGGGTAAACGCATTCCTTTGAACCAAAACTTTTGTAGAAACGGGCAAGGTTCACATTGTTTGAACCTTCAAAATCCAGCGTAATGTTTTTGCCTGCATTTTGCCTTATAAATGAATCAATCAGAAAAGGCATTGCATTCAGGTTTTTTCCTTCCTCACTTAAACCCGAAAACAGAAATATAACCTTGTTGTTGCTTTCTATAAAAAATGCACCGGCACATAATTCATTCTGTTCGTTAAGTACATTTATTATTTGTGCCTTCCCCTTGTGAATTGCCTGATGCATCAATGTTACCAGGGTTTTATAATCACGCTCTTTCAGGGTTAAAACTTCTGCTCCTCTGTTTTTTCTGAAGAGTTTTATAACCGCATCCGGTTGATTAATGAACACTGTTTGCAATTTGTTATTCTGCGCTTTTTTAAGATTGCGTTTCAGGTTATCGGAATAATTTTTTGCAATGTTTTCATATGATTCAATTAAGTCCAATTCATGGGTAAGATTTTGCTTTATTGAAAATTTGTGAAGATTGAAATGATTAAACGTGTTGAGATTAATTTCAACAAATTTGAATTGCTCAGGAATTGCATCCAGGAACTGCTGAACCAAATCTGCATCCGATTTTTCACTGGAAAAAACACCCAGCTGCTGGGTAAAAAAAGGCTGAAACAAATAACTAATTCCGTATTTTTTTCTCCATGTGAGTGGCATCACACTTTTATAATCATTATTCACCAGCGCATTCCATCCGGGTGAAACAATATCAAGGCACCATGAATAAGCATAGACAATTCCATTGAATGAACGCGCAATAGTTTCATCCCATTTTCTACGATCAATATTTTCGTTCTGAAGATATTGGATCATTATGCTGTAGCTGCTTTTATAGTTTCTTCATACACTTTTCTCCAGCCCTGCCATTGGTCTTTTTCGCTCAGCGTTTCGTTATGCCACAGACTGATAAATGTTCCGTCAACCGCTTTCACTTCCTGCACCATTTGTTTAACGTGTTCAATTGCTTGATCAGGCGTGAATTTCATATAGTATTTCAACGTTGCATCCATTACTGTAAAAGGGTGTACCTTCAGTTTAGTTGCAGTTTCCAGATCAAGATCATAATAATTAAAAGGAGTGCAAATTCCTGCACGGAAACCTGTTTCCTGAGCATAGCCCATGCTATATTCATCAGTAATATCCAGGTCAATCAGATTGCGATAAGTCTTCGGAAAATGTAAAATCAAAAAGTGTTGGCGGCTCTTTGTTATTTCGCGGTGCACAATGTCTGATAAGCGGTCAATTTCAGTTTCTATTTTATCTGCAATTTTATTGGAATTGAAAGATGGATGTATACCCACATCTGCCCTGTCCGCAATAGATTTAATAAGTGCCTGAAACTTGCGGTTATGGTGCGGAACATTTTTATCGTTCACATCATAATCAGCCAGCAGAAAAAAATAAACAGGACGAAATTTATATTTCTGCTGAAGTGAAAACTGGTAGTCATAAGTATCATAAGGGTCTTGCATTCTGCCCAGCAAAACTTTTATTCTTTCTTTCAATTGTGGCATATTGAATGAAATTATGTCTTTCCCGAAAGCACCAAAAGTTCTTAAAAGTCCTTTGCGCTTATATGCATAGGCATTATCAATATCAATAGTGGAAATATATTGATAGCTGTTTTGGCGAAAATTCAATTGCGGATATCTTTCTATCAGCAACTCCTTGATTTTTTTAACCCAGATATTTACTACCGGCTTTTTAAGAAAACCCTCTTGATATGCAATGCTTTCTTTGGCTTCAAACCGATCATAGTTGTCGCGGATATGCGGCAAACATTCTTCATAACGACTCAGTAAAAAGAATGAAGCGGCAAAAGGATCAAAAGGCAAAACTGATTTCTTTCCCGTTGAGAAAAATGCTTTGGTATTTTCCCATTCAATTATACTGATGTTCTGTTCATTTATTCCGGATTCAAAAAGAATATTTTTTGCCTGAAAAAAAAGTTCATTACCAACAGGATTGTAGGCATAACTTATTTTTGGGAGCTCGCTTGCAGCAAAGGCTTCCTCGTCTGTTGTAATTGTGTATGAAATACCCAGCATTTCAGTAAATACCTGCTTGAAAATATATTCAAGACGGTTGGTGACGCGATGGGTATATATCAGCATACTAAAGCGTTTCAAGCATTTTATTGCAAATAAACTCAGCCGCTTTTCCGTCACCAAAAACAGCAGGAAAATTCAAATCCTTTTTAGTTGAAAAATAATCGTAAGCTGTTTTTATTTTCTGCTTGTCTGCATCTGCAATAATGGCAGCACCATTTTCAGCTATCTCTTTCCATTCAGTTTCCGGTCGTAAAACAATGGAAGGTTTTTTGAAAAAATAAGCCTCCTTTTGTACTCCTCCCGAATCGGTAATTATCAAACTAGAATTTTTTTCAAGCACTATCATATCAAAAAACGATGCAGGAGGAATAATTTTTATTCTCTTATTCTTTTTTATCAAATCATATATAGCTGAATACGCATCTCCATTCATCATTTTCAAAGTTCGCGGATGAAGTGGCAGAATCATATCAATATTTTGTTCAACGGAAATCTCATTAAGTGCTTCCAGAATGGCAGTTAATCTTTCAGGATTATCCGTGTTACTGTCGCGGTGAATGGTAACCAAAACAAAATTATCAGGAACCAGGTTATTCTGCTTCAAAACAGCGGACTTCTTCTCTGCCATTTCAGCAAAAAACAAGGTATTATCGTACATCACATCACCGCAATGAAAAATGCCCCGATGGTCCTTGTCAAACTTTTTTCTGCCTGATTTTTCAGTGTCTTCAAAGCCTTCGCGAAGCAAATTTTTATAACCTGTTTTAGTTGGGGAAAACAATAACGTAGAAACATTATCCGCCAGAATGCGGTTGATTTCCTCAGGCATGGATTTATTGAATGAACGTAAACCTGCTTCTATATGCACAACCGGAATATGGATTTTTGAAGCTGCAAGTGCACCTGCAAGTGTTGAATTTGTATCTCCATAAATAAGCAGAGCATCGGGCTTGTGTTCCAATAATAATTTCTCAATGCCCTCAATCATTTTTGCAGTCTGACTTCCATGCGAACCTGAACCAATATTCAGGTTAAAATCCGGTTTAGGAATTTCCATCTCATCAAAAAAAATCTGAGACATATTCTCGTCATAATGCTGGCCGGTATGAACAATGCTTTCCTGAATCCTATCTTTAAAAACAGTTCTTACCTGCCGGCTGATTGCAGCAGCCTTAATAATCTGCGGACGGGCGCCCACTATGGTGAAAATCTTTCGCATAAATTATATTAGTCCTTCGTCAGCAAAGCTATAGTAAGTATCATTAGCAATAATAATATGGTCGTGAATACTTATGTCCAATGCTCTTCCGGCTTCTTTTATTTTTCTTGTAAGCGCAATGTCTTCCTGACTTGGAGTTCTATTTCCCGAAGGATGATTGTGGCAAAGGATTACAGAAGAGGCAAGGTATTCAACCGCTGGCTTAAAGATCATTTTTGCATCTACTACCGTTCCTGCAACCCCGCCTTTACTAACCGGATGTTTTTTAATCACCTTATTTGCACGATTTAGGAATATCAGCCAGAATTCTTCGTGGGGTAAGTCAGCAAGAATCGGGTGCAATAAATTAAAAGCTTGTCTGCTTGAAGTTATGCTTTCCCGTTCAGGAATTGTTTGCTCGTTGCGCCTTCTGCCCAGTTCCAATGCAGCTATAATGCTGATTGCCTTTGCTTCACCAATACCTTTGAATTTGCAGAGTGCATTTACATCCAATTTACCAAGTTCAACAAGATTATTATCTACCGAATTGAGTATTTTTTTTGAGAGCTCCACCGCACTTTCCTCTGTATTACCCGACCCTATCAAAATTGCGATTAATTCAGCTTCCGATAAGGCTGACTTTCCTTTTGCAAGCAATTTTTCACGCGGACGGTCAGCCTCGGCCCATGATTTTATACTTAGTTTGGTTTCGTATTCCTGCATTGCGCCACTAAAGTATAAAAATTAAAAAGCCCCTCGCTTACAGCAAGAGGCTTTTTATATTTAAGATCTGAATTAAATTATTTCAGAGCAGCAACCGTTTTAGTCAGTTTAGACTTAAGGTTAGAAGCTTTATTTTTATGAATAACGTTCTTTTTAGCCAGTTTATCCAGCATAGATTTTACTTTAGGAAGTAAAGCAACTGCTTCTTTCTTGTCAGTTGTTGTTCTCAGTTTTTTAATAACTGTGCGGGTTGATTTCTCCTGATATTTGTTAGTCAGGTGTTTCGCTTCGTTAGATCTGATCCGCTTTACCGATGATTTATGATTTGCCATTGTGTTTTTAAAAAAGTTATTTGTTAATCGTTATTTGTTAATCGTTTTTTTCTAATAACTATTAACCAATAACCCCTTTCTTTTTTCTAAGGGGCTGCAAATATAGAAACATTTTGAAGAAAGCAAACAGTATCTGCTCACTTTTCATAAAAGTGCATTTCCTTTATATATTGCCAAACAGGTGGAGCCAATAGGTAACGCACGTCCTTTTTATCCTTAATCGCCTGACGGATAAAGCTGGACGAGATTTCCATTAAAGGAGCATCTGTAATTTTTACAGATGGATGATTGGCAAACGTCCCGCTATCAAACCCAGGTCTTTTGTAGGCATAAATGGAGTAATTTGCCAATAATTGCTCATAATTTTTCCATTTATGAAGGTTTTGGAGATTGTCTGTGCCCATAATCAACACAAATTTTTGTGATGGATATTTTTCACGCAGATATGCCAATGTATCGATGGTATAATTAGGCTGCGGAAGTTTAAACTCAATATTACTGGCTTTAATACGTGTATTATCGCCAATAGCTTCACGCACAAGGCGTAAACGGTGTGTGTCGCTCAACAGGCTTTCTTTCTTTTTCAATGGATTGTGTGGAGAAACTACCATCCAGACCTCATCCAGATCAGTAAATTCAAGCATATGACCTGCAATAGCAGTATGCCCGATATGAACGGGATTAAACGAACCGAAGAATAATCCGATTTTTTTCTGCTTAGTCAATGTTTATTCCAAGAAAATCTGAAACAAAAACTTCTGCGTCTTGCTTAGCTTTTTCAAGCTTATCATTCAATAAAACCTTATCAAACTGAGGGGCATATTCCAATTCAGAAACAGCTTTCTCTAAACGTGTTTTTAAACTATCTTCATCCTCACTGGAACGGGTATTCAGCCTTTCTTCAAGATGTTTTATTGAAGGAGGTTTAACAAAAATGGCTAATGCCTCTTTGCCATAAATCTTTTTCAGATTTAGTCCGCCTTCCACATCAATATCAAAAATTACGTTTTTTCCTGCTTTCAGTAAACCATCCACCTCTGATTTCAATGTGCCATAATACTGGTCATTATAAACTTCTTCCCATTCCAGAAATTCATGATTCTTTATTTTTTTGCTGAATTCTTCTGCGGTAATGAAAAAATAATCTTTGCCATCTACTTCATAACCACGTTTTGGGCGACTGGTAGCAGAAACAGAGAATGCAAGATTTAAAGCAGAAATCTCCAAAAGATGTCGGACTAATGTGGTTTTTCCTGCACCTGAAGGTGCTGAAAATATAATGAGCTTACCGGGATTTGACACTGAGGTTTATTTTTGGGTGGGCAAAGATAATTTATATTTCACATCGTATATCTTTGCCCCATGCTAGAAAACGCAAACAACCGCACCGAACTCAGCACACTTGGCGAATTCGGATTGATAAAACACCTTACACAAACCATTGAACTGAAAAATCCCTCAACTGTAAAAGGTGTTGGAGATGATGCAGCTGTGCTTGATTTTAACGGGAAGCAAGTGGTAACAACAACCGATATGCTGGTAGAAGGTGTTCATTTTGATTTGTCATACACTCCGTTGAAGCATCTTGGCTATAAGTCAGTGGTGGTAAATGTTTCGGATGTATATGCCATGAACGCAACGCCAAAACAGATTTTGATTTCAATTGCAGTCTCCAACCGTTTTTCGCTGGAAGCATTGGAAGAATTTTATGCTGGTGTTTACCTTGCCTGCGAGAAATATAAGGTTGATGTGGTAGGTGGCGATACTACTACTTCTCCATCCGGTTTTGTTATTTCGGTTACGGCAATTGGTGAAGTTGAAAAAGACAAAGCAGTTTTTCGTTCAGGTGCGAAAGTAAATGATTTGATTTGTGTTACCGGAGATTTAGGTGCTGCTTACCTTGGTTTACAAGTTCTTGAACGCGAAAAACGTATTTTCCTTGAAAACCCGAAAATACAACCCGATATTGCAGGGCACGACTACATTTTGGAACGCCAACTGAAACCCGAAGCACGAAAAGACATTATAGAGTTGCTGAAAAAAATGAATGTTCAGCCGACTTCCATGATTGATATTTCAGACGGACTTTCGTCTGAATTGCTGCATATCTGTAATGAATCAAAAGTTGGTTGTGCAGTTTATGAAGAAAAAATTCCGATTGACTTATTGGTACACAACACTGCGCTTGACTTTAATCTTGATCCAACTATGTGCGCTTTAAGTGGCGGTGAGGACTATGAATTGCTTTTTACTGTTGACCTGAAAGATCATGACAAGGTTAAAGACAACTCAGCCATTTCAATCATCGGCCACATTACTGAAAAAGATGCAGGAAGCAATTTGGTTACTAAGGCAGAGCAGTTTATTCCTTTACAGGCTCAGGGCTGGGATGCTTTGTTAAACAGAGAATAATTACTCTGTAAACAATTTAAAGATATCGTTGCCTAATGCAAAAACCATTAGCGACATTAAGAGCACCATTCCTACTATCTGCGCATATTCCATGAATTTATCTCCGGGCTTTTTGCCGGTGATCATCTCATAAAGTAGGAACATTACGTGTCCTCCATCCAAAGCTGGAATTGGAAGAATATTCATAATCGCCAGAACAATAGAAAGAAACGCAGTAATATTCCAGAAACGTTGCCAGTCCCATGTTTTTCCATAAGCTTTTCCAATAGAAATAAAGCTACCGATTGACTCATGTGCATCTTTAACTGTGAACAGAATTTTCATCTGTTTAATGTAGCTCTGAAAAGTCTCGTAGCCTTTGCGAATACCTGCAGGAAATGATTCAAACAATCCAAATTTTTGAACACTAACTTCAAAAACGTCTGCTGCATCAATATTACCAAAACCAAGCTTGCCGGCTTCACTAACATCTGCTTTCAATGCAATACTGTCGCCTTTACGGTCAACAATAATGTCAATCTGCTTGCCTTTATTCTTTTGTAAGATTTTAACTACATCCTGAAAATAAGTTGCGTCTTCACCATTAATTGAAACGAACTTATCATCTGAAAGCAAGCCTGCTTTTAATGCAGACTGTCCAGGCAAAACTGTGTCAACAATACAAGGAATTCTTGGAGAAATAAATGAGTCCTTGCTTTTAATCAATTTACTTTGAATTTCTTCAGAAACAGGAATATCCAGTTTCTCACCATTTCTTTCAACTTGCACCGACTGTGCTGAATTCAGAATAATCTCAACAGGAATTTTATTAAAATTCTCAACGTAAATATTATTCACCGTCAGAATTTTGTCGCCATCTTTCAAACCCATTTGCAAGGCAAGAGAATCGCAGGCAATTCCGTATTTTGCATTTTTTGTAGGCAGATATTCTTCCCCCCAAACAAATAACATTGCTGCATAAATCAGGATACCAAGAATTACATTCACTGTAACTCCACCAATCATAACAATCAGACGCTGCCATGCAGGTTTAGAGCGAAATTCCCACGGCTCAGCAGGTAATTTCATTTGCTCTTTATCCATAGACTCGTCAATCATTCCAGATATTTTCACATATCCGCCAAGCGGAACCCAACCGATACCATATTCAGTATCACCTTTCTTTACTTTAAAAAGCGAGAACCAGGGATCAAAGAACAGGTAGAATTTTTCCACACGCATTTTGAAAAGCTTGGCAGGGAGAAAGTGTCCGCCTTCGTGAAGTATTACAAGTATTGAAAGGCTGAGTATAAGCTGCGCAGCCTGTATGAGAATGTCCATTTTTTCAGTTTATCAGTTCAGAGGCGTAAATTCTTGCTTCACGATCGGTGTGGACAAAATCTTCATAGCCGGGCTTTTGTATAAATTGCAGTTTTGCAATACTTTTTTCAATGATTTCAGGCATTTGCATAAATCCAATCTTGTCTTTCAGAAACGCTTCTACCACCACTTCGTTTGCTGCATTCAATGCACATGGGGCGTTTCCGCATTTTTCCAACGCTTCGAAAGCGAGCGCAAGATTACGAAAAGTTTTGGTATCGGCTTTTTCAAAAGTAAGTGAAGGATAATCCAAAAAATTAAATCTCGGAAAATCAGATTTCAATCGTTGCGGATAACCCAATGCATACTGTATGGGAAGCTTCATATCAGGCAAGCCCATTTGTGCTTTCATACTGCCATCCTGAAACTGAACAATACTGTG
>CANJWH010000034.1 GCA_947478465.1 Bacteroidota bacterium | reverse complement strand
GGTACAGCCACTGTTTGCCAGAATGCAAGTTCTCCAAACATCACATTTACCAACCCCCAAACCTTACCAATAACAGTAACCTATAACATTAACGGTGGTGGAAGCAGCACTATTAACGTAGCTGCAAGTTCTACAGCTACAGTTGCTGCGCCAACCGGCACAACCGGCACTTTTGCTTATAACCTCCTGAGTGTAGTTTACCAAACAACACCAACCTGCTCAAATACCATTTCAGGCACAGCAACCATTACGGTTCGCCCTACACCTTCAGCTACCATAGCGGGAACAACAGCCGTTTGCCAGGGAGGCACAGCACCAACAATTACCTTTACAAATCCTAATGCCTTAGCCGAAACCGTAACCTATACCATAAACAGCAATCCGTTTACTATTAACGTAAATGGAAATTCAAGCGCAACAGTTACAGCACCAACAGGAACAGTAGGAACTTTTACCTATGCACTTTCAAGCGTTGTGTATCAATCAGCACCTACATGTACAAATTCAATATCAGGTGCTGCAACCGTAACGGTAAACGCATTACCCGTATTGCAGGAAACGCATACCAACCTCTCCTGCCTTAACTCTAATGACGGAGTAATTACTTTGTCAGTAAGTCCTCCGGGAACAACAGCCCCTTATATCTATTCAATCACAGGCGGTTCAAGCTTCCAGGGTGCCAATAACGGAACATTTACCGGGCTTTCAGCCGGAACTTACAACACACTAGTAGTGCAGGATGCCAATGGCTGCAGAAATACCAACGTAGTTTCTGTTATACTAACTCAACCTACCCAACTCAATATCAGCTTATCATCCAGTACCGATGCAAGTTGCAACGGAGTATTTGACGGAGCTTTAACAGTATCAGGTTCAGGCGGAACACCAACTTATCAATATTCACTTAATGGTGGCCCTTTTCAACCCGGAGGAGCGTTCACCAACCTTGCTGCCGGAAGTTATACTGTTACAGTTAAGGACGCTGAAGACTGCACAAATTCATTAACCGTTACAATTAATAATTCATACACTGTTTCAGCAGTAATCAGCAGCCCTGTTAATGTATCATGCCCCGGGCTTCAGGATGGCGGATATACCATTAACGCTTCAGGAGGTGTATCGCCTTACAACTATGCAAACAATGGTTTATTGTTCGGAACTAATAATGTGTTTACAGGATTACCAATAGGCACTTATACCGGCTTTGTTCGCGATAGCCGCGGTTGTCTTGCTTCTGACCAGGTTACTATTACAACACTTGCCGCACCTACAGCAATTATTACCGGAACAGCATCTTTCTGCGCAGGTGGTAGCACTCAGTTATTTGCAACCTCTTCAACACCGGGTGCAGGTGGCTTTCAAAGCTTTCAGTGGCAACTAAACGGCTCTAATATTCTGGGAGCTACTGCTGCAGTTTACACAGTTACAGCAGCAGGAAACTACACAGTTGTTGTTACCAATACTAATAACTGTTCAACTACATCGGCAGTTACAACAGTTGTAGTAAATGGTTTGCCAACTATTACTGTTAACCCATTTACAAGTGCCATTTGTAATGGTTCATCCATAGCACTTACTGCCAGTGGAGCAAGCACCTATTCATGGTCGCCCGGAACAGGTTTGAGCGCAACAACAGGTACAACTGTAACAGCAAACCCAACCTCTACACAGACATACACTATTACAGGAACAGATGTAAACGGCTGTGTTAACAGCACTACTAAAACAGTAACGGTAAACAACCTGCCAACAGTAAACGTATCGCCATCTGCACCCACTATTTGTAACGGTTCATCTGTTCAGCTTACCGCATCAGGCGCAAATAGCTATTCATGGTCGCCAGCTACAGGCTTACTTTCTACAACAGGAGCAACCGTAACTGCCCAACCGACTTCAAATCAAACTTACACCGTTACCGGAACTGACCTTAATGGTTGTTCAAATACACGAACAGTTACAGTAACAGTAACAAATCTGCCTGCAGTTACTATTACCTCTAACCCTAACCCTGCTACAATTTGTTTAGGACAAAGCATTACCCTTACATCTAACTTTGCTACCGGAAATCTCTGGTCTAACGGAGCAACAACACAAGCCATAACTGTAACACCAACTCAGGTAGGAACAAGCACTTTTACCTTGTTCTCAACACAAAGCGGGTGCACAGGTTCTGCAACAAAAACTGTTACCGTAAATTCTGTTCCTTTTGCTAATATAAGTCCACAGCCAACAGTTGCTATCTGCGCAGGAAGCAGCACAACACTATCAGCTGTTACTGATAACGGAACCACTTTCTTATGGTCTCCCGGTGGGGCAACAACTCAAACAGCTACTTTTTCAACTGCAGGAGCCAAAACAGTTACTATAACAAACAGCTTCGGCTGTTCAACAACTTCGCCAGCTACAACAATTACGGTTAATTCTTTACCAACAGTAAGTGTATCACCTTCGGCTCCAACTATCTGTAATGGAGGTTCGGTTCAGTTAACAGCTTCGGGTGCCAGCACCTACACCTGGTCACCGGCAACCGGCTTGCTTTCAACATCAGGCACCAGCGTAACTGCAGAACCAACCGTTACAAGCACATACACTGTTACAGGAACGGATTTAAACGGATGCGTAAATACGGCCACAGTTACAGTTACAGTTACAAACAACCCTGCCGTAACTATTACCTCTGCTCCGGTTAATGCCACTATTTGTTTGGGACAAAGCGCTACCCTTACTTCCAACTTTGCTACAGGCAATCTTTGGTCAAATGGTTCAACAACACAAGCTATAACAGTAACACCAGGCTCTATCGGCAGCACAACTTACTCTTTAACTTCAACACAAAGTGGTTGTCCCGGTTCAGCATCTAAAACTGTTACAGTTAATCCACTTCCTTTTGCGGTTATTAACCCAAGCCCTACAGCCTCAATATGTTCAGGTGGAAGTGTTACACTATCTTCAGCAACTGATATAGGAACAAATTATTTATGGTCGCCAGGGGGAGCAACAACTCAAACTATTTCAGCTACTTCAGCAGGCAGCTATACTGTAACAATAACAAACAGCGCAACAGGTTGCTCTGCTACTTCATCCGCTACAACAGTTTCTGTAAACAGCGCTCCAACAGTTAGTGTAACAGCGTCACCAGTTTCCGGAACTATTTGTGCTCCGGGATCAGTTACCTTAACTGCAACTGCCGGAATGAGTTCGTATGCATGGTCAAACGGATTAGTGGGTCAATCAATTACAGTAAGCACCAGCGGAACATATACTGTTACCGTTACAGATGCAAATGGTTGTACCAATACTGCTTCAAAAGTGGTTACCATCAACCCATTGCCTACAGTTAGTTTCAGCGGATTAGCTGCCAGCTATTGCGATGATGATTGCACCGGATATTTGCTTACAGGTAGCCCATCAGGAGGTACATTTACATATTCTGGAACAACTGGCTTTAGTGCTAATACATTCACTCCTTGCACTGCTGAAGGAGGAACATATACCATAACGTATACCTATACAGACGGCAACGGTTGCACCAGCAGCAGTTCGCAGACTACAACAGTTCACCCCGTTCCGCAACCTACGGTTAGTGCGCTTACACCTGTAACCGTTTGCTTTGGTGATGATGTAATCCTTACTACAGAAGCAGCAACTTCTTACCTTTGGTCAAACGGAGCAACCACTCAAAGTGTATCTTTAAGTCTGGTAAGCGAAACCGGTAACTATAATGTTACATCAACTGATGCTTTCGGATGCTCAGCAACTTCTAATCCTGATGTAGCAGTTACCATCAATGCACTTCCAACACCAACTATTTCAGCAGTAAATAATGACCCAACCACTTTCTGCGAGGGAGGAAGCGTTACCCTTACAACAGGTAATTCATCAACATATTCATGGTTGCCCGGCTTACAAAGCACTCAATCAATCGTAGTTACTACAGCCGGAAATTATCAGGTAAATGTAACCGATGCTAATGGATGCGAAGGAACATCGGCAGTAACATTTGTAACGGTTAACCCTAATCCGGTTCCCACTATTTCAGGCAGTTTAACATTCTGTACAGGAGGAAGCACCGATCTTACTTCAAGTTCTGCCTCACTTTACGATTGGTCGCCAAATAGTGAAACAACACAAACCATTACGGTAACAGTTGCAGGAACATATTCTGTATTAGTAGAAGATGCCAACGGATGCACAGGAACTGCTTCTGCTACAGTTGCTGAAACCCCTGTTAATCCAGTTATAACAGCATTAAGCAGTACTACTTTCTGCACAGGTGAAAGCGTTACACTTTATTCAAGCAGCACTACAGGAAACCTTTGGACACCAAGCAATGAAACCACGCAATTTATTACCGTTTCAACATCAGGAACTGTTACTCTTGCCGTATCAGCCGGCAGTTGTCAAGGTACAACCAACATTGCGGTTACAGTTAATAACCTTCCAGCAGTAAGCTTCTCAGGTTTAGCTGCAGCGTATTGCAGCGATGCATCATCGGCAACACTTACAGGAAGCCCTTCAGGTGGTACATTCAGTGGTCCCGGCATTTCAGGAAACTCCTTTAACCCTGCATCGGCAGGAAATGGTGTTCATACAATAACCTACAATTATACAGACGGAAACGGATGCTCTAATACATCAACTCAAAACGTAACGGTAAACAATTTGCCAACAGTAACTTTTAGCGGACTTGCAAGTCAGTATTGTGCAAACAATCCATCTGTTTCACTTGTAGGAAGCCCTTCCGGTGGAACATTTACCGGAACAGGAATAACAGGAAACACATTTAGCCCTAGTGTGGGTGCAGGAACGTATACGATTACCTATACCTATTCTAACGGAAACGGATGTCAAAGCAGTTCATCACAATCAGTAACAGTTAATCCTGTTCCATCAGTTAGCTTCACAGGATTGGATTCTGATTATTGTGCAGATGAGCCAGCTGTAAACTTAACAGGTTCACCTGCAGGCGGAAGTTTCAGTGGAAACGGAATTGTTGGAAGTCAGTTCTTCCCAACTATTCCAGGTGCCGGAAGCCATATTGTAACTTACACTTTGAGCAATGCTTACGGTTGTTCATCATCTTCTTCACAAACAGTTACAGTTAATTCTATTCCTTCAGTTAGCTTCATCGGTTTTAATGTGCCTCATGCCTATTGTGTCAATGCCTCTTCTGTAACATTAACAGGCAGCCCTTCTGGTGGAACTTTCAGTGGAACAGGTATTACAGGAAACAGTTTTAATCCTGCTACTGCTGGAGCTGGAACCTATGCAATTACTTACACCTATTCTGATGGGTTTGGGTGCAGCAACACGTCAACACAAAATGTAACAGTAAATAGTTTACCTACTGCTGTTGCCAGTCCGCTTGGTGCAACTACCATCTGCAATGGAGGTAGTGTTACAATATATTCTTCAAGTGGTACAGGAAACGTTTGGTCTCCTAATTCGCAAACAACACAATTTATTACTGTAACCGCAGCAGGAAGCTATGCAGTAACAGTTACTGACGGAAATGGCTGCTCAGCAACTTCAACACCAATAAATGTTATTGTAAATCCGCTTCCTGTTCCGGTTATAACAGCTAATGGTCCAACTACTTTCTGCCAGGGAGGAAACGTTGTATTGAGCACTGCAACACCTTACTCACAATATTTATGGAGTAATGGTGCAACAACCTCTTCAATTACTGTTTCATCTGCTGGAAATTACTCAGTCGCTGTTACTAACAGCAATGGTTGTTCAAATACATCTTCGGCAACCTCAATAACGGTAAATCCATTGCCAACTGCAGGAATTTCACCTTCCGGAACAATAGGAATTTGCAACGGGTCAAGCGTTACCCTTCTAGGAAGTGGTGGAACTTCGTATTTATGGTCACCAAATAATCAGACAACACAAAACATTACAGTAAGTGCAGCAGGAACGTACTATGTTACAGTTACAAATGCAAATGGTTGTACCGCTGTTTCACCAAGCACAACAGTTGTTGTAAACAGTAACCCGGTTCCTACAGTTAGTGCATTAGGTGCTACTACTTTTTGCCAAGGCGGAAGCGTAACGCTTGTTTCAACAGCTGCTTCCAGCTATTTATGGTCTAACGGATCAACCAACCAGATTATTTCTGCTTCTTCTTCTGGCAACTATTCAGTTACTATTATAGATGCAAATGGATGCACGGGCACATCAGCGCCAACAGTTGTTACAGTTAATCCATTGCCGGTTCCAATCATAACAGCTAATGGCCCAACAACTTTCTGTGCAGGTGGAAATGTGGTGTTAAGCACATCAATCCCATACGCACAATACTTATGGAGTAACGGTGCAACAACCGCTTCAATTACTGTTTCAGCTGCCGGAAATTACTCGGTAGCAGTTACTAACAGTAATGGTTGTTCTGCTACAACAGGTCCAACAGTTGTTACTGTTAACCCTTTACCAACTGCAGGAATTTCTCCTTCAGGAACAGTTGGTATTTGCAGCGGGTCAAGTGTTACCCTTCAGGGAAGTGGTGGGACATCTTATTTATGGTCACCTAATAACCAAACAACACAAAACATAACAGTAAGTGCAGCTGGAACGTACTTTGTTACAGTTACAAATTCAAATGGGTGTAGTTCTGTTTCGCCAAGCACAACAGTTGTGGTAAATAGTAATCCTGTGCCTACAGTTTCAGCACTTGGTTCAACTACATTTTGTCAGGGAGGAAATGTTACATTGGTTGCTACTGCTGGGGCACAATACCTGTGGTCGCCAAATGGGCAAACCAACCAGATTATTTCAGCTACAACATCCGGAAATTATAGCGTAACTGTTACTGATGGAAATGGCTGTGTAGGAACTTCAACTCCTGCAGTTGTTGTAACAGTTAATCCTTTACCTGCCGTTTCATATACTGGTCTAGCAGCAGCATATTGTGTTGATGCTTCTCCGGTTCTTTTAACAGTAAGTCCAGCAGGCGGTTTCTTTACCGGACCTATTACTGGAAATACGTTTAACCCTTCATTAGCAGGTGTTGGAACACATGTGATTACTTACCAGTACACCAACGGAAATGGTTGCACTAATTCTTACAGCCAGACTGTTATTGTTAATCCTTTACCTGTTGTGAGTTTCAGCGGATTTAACGTGCCACATGAGTATTGTGTTGATGCGGGAGTTGTAACACTCGCAGGTTTACCTGTTGGCGGAACATTCAGTGGTCCCGGAATATCTGGCTTGCAGTTTAACCCTTCAACAGCAGGTGCCGGAACGCATACTGTTACTTACACCTATACAGACGGAAACGGTTGCGTCAACAGCCAATCACAAAGTGTAACCGTTCATCCATTGCCTGTTGTAAGTTTTACGGGACTTGATTCTGAGTATTGTATTGACGAAGCTTCATCTACACTTGTGCCTTCGCCTGCAGGAGGCACATTTACCGGAGCTGGCATTAGTGGAAACGTGTTTAACCCAGCAACAGCTGGTGTTGGCACACATACAATTACCTATACTTACACGGATGCAAATACCTGCACCAACAGCGTATCTCATTCAGTAACTGTTCATCCGCTTCCTGTTGTAACATTTACTGCCTTGGCCAACCAGTATTGCATTACCGAAACTACGGTTACGCTTTCAGGAACTCCGAGTGGCGGAACATTTACAGGAACAGGTGTAACAGGAAATACCTTTAATCCTTCTGTTGCAGGTGTTGGTTCATACACTCTTACATACACTTACACCGATGCAAATGGTTGCACTAACTTTGCTACACGCACTGCGGTAGTAGTTCCATTGCCAGTAGTTTCTTTTACAGGATTAGCTGCTGCTTATTGTGTTGATGCAGCATCTGCTCCTTTAACGGGCAGTCCAACCGGTGGAACATTCAGCGGTGTGGGAATTTCCGGAAACAGCTTTGTGCCTTCACAGGCAGGAATTGGAACCCATACAATTATTTACACTTACACAAATGTATTTGGATGTACAAATAGTACATCACAAAGCGTTGTAGTTAATCCGTTACCAGTTATCAGTTTCACTGGTTTAGGACAGGATTATTGTATAAACGAAACACCTGCTACTCTTGTTGGAAATCCTCAAAGCGGAACATTCAGCGGTGCCGGAATTTCTGGTAACGTATTTAGCCCATCCGTTGCAGGTGCCGGTGTTCATACAATTACATTCACTTACACAGATATTAACGGATGTACAGGAGTTCTTACGCAAAGCGTTACCGTTTATGCATTGCCTGTCGTTTCAATCACACCAATTAACCAGCAGTTCTGTGTAACGCAAACTTCTGTTCCGCTTACAGCAACTCCTTCAGGTGGCTCATTCAGCGGAAGTGGTGTTACCGGAAACATATTCAATCCTTCTGTTGCAGGTGTGGGTACACACAACATCATTTATTATTACACTGATATTAATGGTTGCACAAATTCAGCTAACATCAATATTACGGTGTTGCCATTGCCGGTGGTTACTTTCAGCGGACTTTCAACACAATATTGTGTGAATGCTTCTGCAGTAACACTTGTTGGTAATCCAACAGGCGGTACTTTCAGTGGAAACGGTGTAGCAGGAAATAGCTTTAACCCAGCGACAGCTGGTGTAGGTATATCAACAATTACCTACACATACACAAACGGAAGTGGCTGCACAAACAGCGTATCGCATAGCACAACAGTTACTCCTCTTCCGATTGTAAGCATATCAGGTCTTGCATTGGAATATTGCGTTGATGCATCTGCCGTTTCTCTTACCGGAAACCCGGCAGGCGGCTCATTCAGTGGCGCAGGAATGTCTGGCGGTATTTTCACACCAGGCAATGCAGGTGTGGGTATTCATATAATTACTTACAGCTATACCGATGCCAATGGTTGCAGTGCAACTTCAAGTGGAAGTGTAACTGTAAACGACCTGCCAGTGGTAAGTATAAATAACTCTACGATACAATATTGTATAAGTGAAACTACAGTAGCTTTAGTGGCTAGTCCATCTGGTGGAATTTTCAGCGGAAATGGAGTTACAGGCAGTAACTTCAACCCTTCACTTGCAGGTACTGGTATACATACTATTACGTATGAGTATACAGACGGAAATGGCTGTGAAAACAGTGATGCAATTAGCATTGAAGTTGTGCCTTTACCAGTTGTTAGTTTCTCTGGTCTTGCTGCTCAGTATTGCGAGAATGCAAATTCAGTAACTCTTTCAGGAAATCCTGTAGGTGGAACGTTCAGTGGTGAAGGAATAACAGGTAATGTTTTTGACCCTTCTCAAACCAACAATGGTTCGATAACAATTTCTTACACTTATTCAGATGGAAACGGTTGTACTAACGCTGCAACACAAAATACTAATGTGTATTCACTCCCAATTGTTCAATTTTCGGGCTTGAATAGTGAATATTGTGTTGATGCAGATGATGTTGAATTGACTCCGCTTCCTGCCGGAGGTGCTTTCATTGGCTCTGGATTGAGTGGAAATATTTTGAGTCCTTCTTCAGCAGGTGTTGGAACGCATACAATTACCTACGCATATCAAAATGGTGTTGGTTGTATAGGTACTGTTCAGCAAACAACAGAAGTATTTGCATTACCAGTTGTTTCTTTTACAGGACTAGGAACTGTATATTGTATCGAATCAGATTCAGTTCCTCTTACCGGAACTCCTGTTGGTGGTTATTTCACAGGACCTGCTATGAATGACAGTGTATTTTATCCATACTATGCTGGTTCAGGACAACACACCATCACCTATACCTACCTTGATGACAATGGTTGTGAAGCCAGCTACTCGCAAACGGTTAACGTTTATCAGCTGTCTCAGCCTCAGGTAACTTCTAATGGTCCAATTGCATTCTGTGAAGGGGATGATGTAACGCTTACTGCTCAGCCACCATTTGTTTCCTACTTATGGAGCAACGGTTCAACCACTCAGGCAATTTCGGTTGATACAGAAACGGATAACTATGTAACTATTCAGGATGTTAATGGTTGCCGAGCGACATCCGATACCATTCATGTTACTGTTTACCCATTACCAGTAGTAGATTTGGGTGATGATATTTCGTTATGCCCAGGCACATCTGTTACATTTGATGCAGGTGCAGGTTTTACTGATTATGTATGGGTTCCAGGCGGCTCTACAAATCAAACGTTAACAATTGTAGCAAGCAACTCTACTGCAGGTGATTATCGTGCAAGCGTTACTGATGTTAACGGTTGTTTCAATTATGATGAAATAACCTTAACTGTATTTACACCTCAGGTTCCTGTGGTTACAGCAAACGGTTCGCCATCGATTTGTGACGGTCAAACATTAGTACTTAATGCCGGCACGGGCTTTCAGTCATACTTGTGGAGCAACACCGCTAATACTCAATTAAATTCTGTTACACAATCCGGAAGCTACACAGTAACAACTAGTGATATTAACGGTTGTGAAGCTACTTCAACTCCATTTAACGTAACAGTTATTCCATTGCCTGTTGTTACTGTCTTTGCAAACGGGCCAACTGAGATTTGTGAGGGCAATAACGTAACACTGGTAATGCCTTCAGGCTATTCAGCATATGTATGGAATAACGGAGCTACCACCAGTTCAATAGTAGTTAATCAGGAGGGCGATTACTTTGGTTCCGCTACTAATAGTGCAGGTTGCAGTAATATTACTTCAACTATTAGTGTAACTGTAAATCCGCAACCAGAGCCTGTTATTACTCCGCAAGGTCCGGTTACTCTTTGTTTTGGTGAAGACATTTTGCTTGATGCAGGAGATTTAGGTTACAATACATACAACTGGTTCCGTAATTTAAGTCCACTTAATGTTCATTCACAAGTTAATACAGTAGGTTCAAGTGGAAGTTATACAGTAGAAGTAATTGATACCAATGGTTGCGGTTCAGGTGTTACTTCACCTCCAGTTGTTGTAACAGTGTTGCCAGAATTGATACCATTTATTAGCATTTCAGCAGATCAAGATACACTTTACTCAACTCCGGCACAAACCTATCAGTGGTATTACAATGGTGTTGCTGTTAACGGAGCCAATCTGCAATATTTTGTTCCACAAGCCAGCGGAAATTACTCTGTAACAGTAACGGATAATAATGATTGCGAAGGAACATCCGCTATTATTGAGTTCAGTTACTCTGGAATTGGAATGAATGAGAATTCCTTCAGTTATATCAATCTATTCCCTAATCCAGGAAAAGGAAGATTTACCGTTGTTGCAGAATTTGGTTCTGTAACTTCAGCAAACATTTTAATAACTGATATGCTTGGACACAGCATAATGCCGGCAATAAATATTAAAGGAGTTACTTCGCTTAAGCAGGAAATTTCAGTTGAAGAGTTTGCCAACGGAGTTTATTTTGTAAACATTATCACAGACAATGGTCAGAAAGTAATAAGGTATATTAAAGAATAAAAGACTTAGCATGAAGAGAATATTATTAGCAGCATTTGCTTGCCTGTCCTTTGCGGAAGCAGCAACTGCACAGGACTATACAATTAACGCACCCAATAGTATATCACATACTACCTGCGGTGCAGTAAACAACTGTGCGTTCAGTCCTTCTGAAGATCATATTATTCAGGTGAACATACCTTGTGCAGGTGACTGGAATTTTTCGCTTTGTGGTTCGGCATTCAATACAAAAATGTTCCTGACTACAGCTGCTTGTGGCGGTTCTACATTAGCTTCAAATGATGACTTCTGCGGATTGCAATCAGAGTTTACAGCTACCCTTGGTATTGGTATTTATTATGTGGCCATTGAAGGAGCAACAGGTGTTGATTGTGGTGTTTACACATTAGTAGTTTCTGATGACGAAGCCCCAGTGATTGTAAATTGCCAAAGTAATATTTCTGTAAATAATGATGCTGGAGATTGCGGAGCGATAGTTAATTTTTCAGCACCAACAGCTACCGATAATTGTGTATTGAGCAGCTTCAGTTCTAATCACAATTCAGGTGAACTATTTCCTGTTGGAACTACAACTGTAACCTATACTGCTACTGATGGCGGAGGCAACATTACAACGTGTAGTTTTGACATTACGGTAGCTGACAGTGAAAATCCAACGATTGCCAACTGCCCTGCAAACATAACTGTATCCAATTCTCTCAATCAATGCGGAGCTTATGTTTCGTGGGCTGTGCCGGTGGCTTCTGACAATTGCAACGTTAACAGTTTTACAACTACATATAGCCCTGGTGCATTTTTCCCGTTAGGAACATCAACGGTTGTTTACACTGCTACTGATAACGCAGGTAATTCAACAACCTGTTCGTTTAGTGTAACAGTTAATGACAATCAGGCTCCAACTCTGTCCTGTCCTTCAAATATTTCAGTAAATAATAATCCTGGTTTGTGCGGAGCAACTGTCAATTACATTGTAACCGGAACTGATAATTGTCCGGGAGTTGTTACCACATTAACCGGAGGTTTGGCAAGTGGCTCATTCTTCCCTGTTGGCACTACAGTTGTTTCTTATCTGGCAACTGACGCTGCATCAAACACAGCTAACTGCTCGTTTACTGTAACTGTTGTCGATAATGAAGCACCTGTTTTTGATTGCCCTAGCAATTTGCTGGTTTGCGGAGATAACTCTTTTGTAACGTTTTCTATTCCTTCGTTTACTGACAACTGTTCAGGCGCAAATGCTGTTCAGGTTTCAGGGCCAACAAGCGGTTCAATATTATCTGTTGGAACTTATACCGTATCATTTCTTGTAACTGATGTTGCAGGAAATTCAAGTTCGTGCAGCTACGATATCGAGGTAGCCTACAACCCAGTTGCTGATTATGGTTACAGTACTTCATGTGCAGGTGATTTGATTTTCTTCACTGAATTTTCAACCATTCCGGGAGGAACAGTTGATGCTTACTCATGGGATATGGGCGATGGAAGCGGACCTATTTCAACAAGAAATCCTGTTTATCAATTTCCAAATACCGGGTTTTACGATGTTGCCTTAACAGTAACCAGTGATATGGGTTGCACAAATACCCACACCGAAACAATTGAAATCACTAATCTACCTTCGGCTTCATTTATTGTCTCGTCACAATGTGCAGGTTTGCAGGCGGTGTTTAATAATACCTCAACAATAATTACAGGCGATTTGGATTATGTATGGGATTTTGGTGATGGCACTACCGGATTGGGTGATGATCCTGTTCACGTGTACCAAAATCCGGGAACATATACTGTTATTCTAACTGTTACTTCTATTGATGGTTGCGTTGATGATTTTTCTTCAACCATTAATATTCTTGCAAATCCGCTTGCAAACTTCACAACCTCAAATCTTCATTGCTATGGAGATGAAAGCGGCACCCTGAGTATTTCAGGTTACGGAAGTCTTTCACCTTACATATATTCATTAGATGGTGGAAACAACTATCAACTTTCAGGTAGTTTCAGCGGATTGGATGCGGGATCTTACACGGTAATTGTTGAAGACGATAACGGATGCTCTTCTTCTTATGACTTTTCACTTACTGAACCTACTGAGCTTATTTCAACACTTTCAAGCACATCTGACCTTTTCTGCTTTGGTGATGAAAATGGAAGTATTATCGTTTCGACCACTGGTGGTGCAACGCCTTATTATTATACACTTGATGGTGTTAGTTTTCAGTTAAGCCCCGTATTCAATGGGCTTGGCGCAGGCGATTACGTTGTTGCTGTGAGTGATGGTAATAGCTGTGTTGATACTGTTGAAGTTACATTGAGCGAACCAACTCAACTAAGCGCTGTAGTTTTCTCTTCAGAAAATGTTGGCTGCTATGGAAATAATTCAGGTTACCTTGAATTGTTTGCAAACGGAGGAGTAAGTCCATACGAGTATTCTATCAATGGTGGACAAACATTTCAGTCAAGCCCCGAGTTCAACAACCTTACTGCAGGAACTTACAGCATTGTTGTAAATGATGACAACAACTGCTCAAAAACATTCTCAGCAACTATTACACAGCCTGAAGTTCTTGCATTCAGTGTTGATGCAAACGATGTACTTTGCTATGGAGGCAATAGCGGAAGTATTGTATTTTCAGTAACAGGAGGAACTGCACCATTCCAGTTTTCAACCAATGGCGGACAAACGTATGGTTCGCTTTCAACGGTTACAGGTCTTGCCTCGGGTAATTATGTAGTGAGTGTAAAAGATGCTAATAACTGCACTGTTTCAGGTGGAGCTTTTATAAATCAACCAACTGAAGCGCTTTCAGCTGAAGTGTCTGCGTTGCAAAATGTATTATGCCGCAACGGAAACTCAGGAACTGTAACTATTAATGCAACCGGAGGAACAGAAACCTATACCTACTCTGTTGATGGTGGACAAAACTTCCAGACAAGCAGTATTATATCAGGATTAGTTACCGGTGATTATCAAGCTATTGTTGCCGATTTCAACGGTTGCGAAACCACGGTTGATTTCTCTATTACTGAGCCTGCAGAAAATCTTCGTATTGACCTTGTAGTTGCAGAAGATGTGGTTTGCTTCGGAGATGGAAGCGGCTTAATAGACATTATTGCCGGTGGCGGAACTCCTGCTTATGAATATTCAATTGATGAAGGAACAACCTATCAGGCAGATGCTGAATTTTCAGGACTTGGTGGCGGAACTTATTACATCACTGTGCGTGATGAAAACGGATGTACTGTTGCTGATACAGCAGAAATTGCTGAACCTTCAGCACCTCTGATGATTACATTTAACGGTTCAACTAATGTAATTTGTGAGAATGATGTGACAGGAAGCCTTAACGTTTCAGGTTCGGGTGGAACTCCTCCCTACCTATATTTCTTAGACGGACAAAATGGTCAGCTTTCAGGAGTATTTTCAGACCTGACTTCCGGCACCTACAATGCTTTGGTGAAAGATTTGAATGGTTGTGTAAACAGCGTTGACATTACAATTGAGGCAGTAAGTTATTTACCGGATGTGGATTTTTCTTATCAGGTTGCAGGACAAAGTGTGGCATTTCAAAACCTGACTTCGGGTGCACAAGCTTATACCTGGTATTTTGGTGATGGCGGAACATCAACACTAACTAATCCAACTCACCTTTATGCTTCTTCCGGTCAATTCACTGTGAAACTTATTGCGGAAAACAGTTGTGGCTTTGACTCAATTAGTAAAAATATTTCTACAGTAATAATAAGTATTGAAGAAAATGAATTATTCAACACTTCAGTTTATCCTAATCCTGCAAACGAACAGTTTACAGTGAGTTTAACCTCAAAAGAAAACATTGAAAACATTGTTATTAATTTGCATTCTGTTGATGGAAAACTTATCTTCTCAGAAAACAATACTATTCAGGCAAATTCATTTAAACGCACATTCAATACTCAGAATTTTGCGCAAGGAATTTATTTGCTTGAACTCATTTCGGACAAAACCAGAGCAAGCCGCTTAATCACTATTAATCACTAAGAGAATTTACAAGGAATACTTTAAACGATGATACGACAACTAATATTCAGGTTTTTCGCAGCAGCAGTTTTGCTTTGTCTGTTTACACAGGCAAAGGCAAGCACAGCAAGTTACACCGCTACTAACGTTTGCGAAGGCAGCAATACGCTATTTCAAAGCACCTCAACTGCCAGTAGCGGAACCATTACCCAATGGCTCTGGGATTTTGACTATGACGGTCAATTTGATGATGGAGTAGGTCAAAATGTGAATTATGTTTTTCCTACTTCAGGAACATTTCTGGTTGGCTTGCGCATAACTACAGATTTAAATGAAACTGTTCAAAGCTACAACACCGTAGTTATTAATCCGGTTGCAGTTGCATCGTTTCTTGCTCCCGAAGTTTGTGCAGGAAACTCAACATCATTTGCTGACAACTCAACTATTGCTGCGCCTGGAAACATTGCTGCATATTCTTGGGATTTTGATAATAATGGAAGTTATGATAACGGAACCGGCTCTACAATACAACATCAATTTGCTGGTGCCGGAACCTATGTGGTAGGTTTGAAGGTAACTAGCGACAGCGGCTGTGTTTCTGTAACACACGGTTCAGTGATAGTCAATCCAAATCCTACTGCAAATTTCAGTTTCACCGAAGTTTGCCAAGGCGATTCAACTCACCTTACGGGCAGCGGAACAGTTACTTCAGGAAGCATTGTTTCTTATGCATGGGAACTAAATGGTGACGCACTATATAACGATGCAACAGGCGCAAGCATTTACAATGAATTTATTAATGCAGGAAATTATCAGGTTGGTTTGCGAGTAGCTACAAATCAAGGTTGCACTAATGATACTGTTGGTTTAGTAGTAATTGCACCAATTCCCTATATTAATTATAGTTTTGATGGCGCCTGTACCAATGCCCCCATCAGTTTCACAAACCTTTCATTCAGTGGAGTTGGAACGATGAGTTATACCTGGAATTTTGGTGATACAACAGCAACTTCAAGCGATGTGAATCCAACCCATATTTATTCAAATCCGGGAGAGCACACCATTACATTGATTGGTATTTCTTCTTATGGTTGCAGCGATACTACTTCACAAAATATCATCATAAACGGAACACCTATTTCTGAATTTACTGCTGCAGATGTTTGCCATGGTGCAACGACCGAATTTAATAACAGCGCCAAACCTAACGGCAGCGTTATTGAAAGCTATTACTGGAATTTTGATGATGGGGGTGAAAGCGTGGAAACCAATCCTGTTCACACTTACAACCAACCCGGAACTTACACAGTTATGCTGGTAACTTACAGCACTCAAGGCTGTATTGACACTGTAGAAGTTGATGTTAATGTATGGGCAAACCCTGTTGCAAACATTGTAGCTACTAGCGCTACCGAATTTTGTATTGGAGGAAGTGTTACTCTAACTATTGATCCTGGAAATGCAAATTTATTGTGGTCAAATGCTTCAGACAAAGACAGCATTACAGTTGATGCAAGCGGCTCTTACAATGTATTATTATATGATGAGCATGGCTGCAAAGACCGCGATACTATTGTTGTAACGGTTTACCAACTTCCTAACGTTATTGCAGGACCTGACACTGCTATAAGTGCAGGTTTTTCTGCACAGCTTTGGGCAACTGGAGCTCAGGATTATGTTTGGACCCCTTCTGATTATTTAGACCAGACAAACATTGCAGAACCAACATCAACTCCTTTGCAAACTATTACTTACACAGCAACAGGCACAGACTTGAATGGCTGCATAAATTCTGACACTCTTACTGTTACTGTAAATTATGATTACACTCTTGTTACATACAATCTCTTCTCACCTAACAGCGATGGTGTAAATGATTTCTTTGAAGTAATGAATTTACAATTATATCCCGATTGCGAAGTAATAGTTTACAACCGTTTAGGAAGCCCGGTATTCGCTTCAATGGGTTACCAGAACAATTGGAACGGAACTTACAATGGTGAACCTCTTCCCGATGCAACCTACTACTATGTGATTAAATGCACAGGAACAGAAAAAGTATTTACCGGACCAATTTCAATTTTGAGATAAAAAGGAATTAGCAATGAAGATGAAACATATTTACAAAATATTCTCGCTTGGTTTGTTGATGTTTTCGTTTGCAACTGCAAACGCACAGCAAATGGCGCAAACCAATTTATACCTTGTAAACAGGTATATCATGAACCCTGCAAACGCAGGCGATCAGAACCAGCTTTCGGGCTATCTTTCACATCGTCAGCAATGGGTAAACATTGAAGGTGCACCGCGTACCAGCATACTTAGTGTTCACAGCCCTGTTGGAAAAAATGTAGGATTTGGCGGAACCATTATGAGTGATAAGACCGATATTTTTGAACGTCTGTCTGTAAATCTTACTTATGCCTATCATATTAAATTCAGTAAAAAAATAAATCACTCTCTTAGCCTTGGAGTATCAGGTGGTTTTTTACAAAATAAGATAAATGTTACTGATGTAAGAATGGCTGCACCTGGTGATGTGGTTATAAGTCCGGGGAAATTCAATGGAATAACCTTCAATGTAGATGCAGGTTTGCGTTATAATATTTATGGTTTAGAAATTGGTGCTGCCGTTCCTCAACTTATGGAAAGCAGAGTAAAATATAAACGTGAAATTCAGGATCAGTATTATAAACTGGTTCGCCACTATATGTTCTTTGCAAGCTATAAAATCAACATTGCTAAACACAACTGGTTTGTTCAGCCATCTGCTGTATACCGTTATTTTCCGTATTCAAAATCACAGTTTGATGCCAACCTGAATTTTTATTACAAAGACCTTGCATGGGTAGGTGGAACATATCGTTACGATGCAGGTTATGTGGTTTCTGCAGGATTTAAAGTAGCAGACCAAATTTCAATTGCTTATGCTTATGAGTTTGGCACAACAGGTATTGCAGCGCAAAGCGCAGGTTCGCATGAAGCTATGTTGAGCTTCCACCTCTTTAGCCGTAAAAACCAACAACAGGATGAAGAAATAGCCCGTCTCGATGAAAGTCAGATGTCTATCCTTGGTATGGTTGACAGTTTAAATAATCGCCTTGATAGCTTGTATGCTTTGCAGGACAGCGCAGGAAAAGCTAACCCTGAGCAACAAAAAGCAATCGCAGAAGCTGTTAAACGCATTGACGTAGTAGAAGATCAGATGAAGGCAGTTGAAGGTCAGTTGAGTGATGTAGAGACCGAAATTGACTTTATGAAAATGCGTTTAGATACCATGGAAGTAAAAGGCAGTTACAAACAGGTAACCCGCGTTATGGATATGAACACTGGTAAAGAAAAAATACAAAGCGTTCCGCTTGAAAATGGTTACTACGTAGTTGTTGAATCATTCCGAAGTTTTGATAATGCCGAGCGATACATTAAAGCATTTAACGAGCGTGGCGAAAAAGCCATTGTGGTGCACAATGTAGACCGCGGCTGGTATTACTGTTACCTCAAAAAATTTGAGGACCTTAAAACTGCTCTTGCAGCCATGGAAGAAACCCGTAAAAACGGTTTTGAAGATGCTTGGGTCCACATTTACAAAGGCGGGAAATAAAAAGGGATTATGCAAGGCGTTCCGTTAATCATTTCATCAGTTGAAAAAAAGGTAAAGGAACTTGTAAAGCGTCATTCTGAGGTTAAACGCAAGAACGCAGTTTTAGAGGCTGAGTTGGCAGAACTGCGAAAAACAGTTGATTCTCAAAAAGAAGCAATAAAAAATTTAGAGGAAAAGAATAAAATAATTAAACTTGCAAAGTCTTTAGCAGACTCAAACCCGGATACGGCAGCGATGAAGTATAAGATAAATGAACTTGTGCGGGAAATAGACAAGTGCATTGCACAAATGAACAGTTAACAACAGATTGCTTTTAAAAATGGCAAATCTCTCAATAAAGGTAAACATAGCAGGACGGATGTATCCGCTTACAGTTGATGGCCGCGAAGAGGCACAACTGCAAAAAGCAGCAGACGAACTGGCGAAAAAACTCAAAGCTTTTGAACAAAGCTATGCAGTTCGCGACAAGCAAGACCTGCTTGCCATGTGTGCCCTGCAATATGCAACCGAAGCCCTGAAACAACAGGAAGATACCACAGAGCATATTGTACAAAGATTGACAACATTAGAGCAGGAAATTACTGGTGCATTACACTGATTAAAATCGTTCTTTGAGAGGATAAGTTATTGTTTGAAATTGGAAGTCGGGGTTACAAACCTTGTGACTTTTAACTTTAAAACTTAATAACTTATTTAAAGCATACCCGCATTAATTCCACACGTTTTTTAAACTCAACACTTAAAACACTTGGAACACTAACGCTCAGGTATTTAAAAACAGGCCTCACTCCCGCTTGCGGGAACTCTGATTTATCAGAGCAGTGGACGTTTGAGAATTACCGGCAGTTCCAACCATGTCAACAGGGGTTTAATAAACCTTTGGGAATTATGCGGGTTTTTTTTTGCCCCTTGCCAAACACAACGGGGTTATTTTAACTAAAACAATTTACAAATTAAATGGACAATTCAATTCTTATTATCATCAGCATAGCGGCAAGCGTTGTGGGCATATTGCTTGGCATGGGCGGCACCATTTTTTATAATAAAAAAATGCAGGCTGAAAAAGCACAACAAATCATTAAAGATGCCGAAGCAAAAGGCGTTATCATTGTTCAGGAAAAAACGTTGCAAGCAAAAGAAAAATTTCTGCAACTGAAAGCTGAGCATGAGAAAACAATCAACGAAAAGAATGCACAAATTCTTTCGGGCGAAAACCGCATCAAGCAAAAAGAAGGAACAATTAACGCAAAAACCGAAGAACTGAAACGGAAAGAAACAGAGGTTGAGAAAGCTAAAGAACGACTGAATGCGCAGCTGGAAATCAACACCAAAAAACAGGAAGAAATTGAGAAACTGCACAAACGTCAGGTTCAGCAACTGGAAGTTATTTCAGGTCTTAAACAGGAGGAAGCAAAAAGTCAATTGGTAGAAGCTTTGAAAGCGGAAGCCCGCACTGATGCACTTTCACACATCAAAGAAATTGTTGACGAAGCAAAACTGACGGCCAATAAAGAGGCAAAAAAAGTTGTAATCCAAACTATTCAGCGTGTGGCTACTGAACACGCCATTGAAAACTCCGTTACCGTTTTCAACATTGAAAGCGATGAAGTAAAAGGAAGAATCATTGGTCGCGAAGGAAGAAACATCCGCGCACTGGAAGCGGCAACTGGAATTGAAATTATTGTGGATGATACACCGGAGGCTATTATTCTCTCGGGATTCGACCCGATTAAACGGGAGATAGCCCGACTGGCGCTTCACCAGTTGGTAACCGATGGACGTATTCACCCGGCACGTGTTGAAGAAGTAGTTGCAAAAACAACTAAAAAATTAGAAGACGAAATTGTTGAAATCGGAAAACGCACCACCATTGATTTAGGTATTCATGGTCTGCATCCCGAGTTAATACGCATGGTAGGAAGAATGAAATACCGTTCTTCTTACGGACAAAATTTATTGCAGCACTCACGCGAGGTGGCCAACCTTTGCGCGATTATGGCTGCCGAACTGGGGTTGAATGTTGCCTTGGCAAAACGGGCAGGACTGTTGCATGATATCGGAAAAGTTCCGGATGACCAACCCGAACTTCCACACGCTTTATTGGGTATGCAACTGGCCGAAAAATATAAAGAGAAGCCTGAAGTTTGCAACGCAATTGGTGCTCACCACGATGAAGTGGAAATGACGAGTTTGATTTCTCCTATTGTTCAGGTGTGTGATGCTATTTCAGGTGCACGCCCCGGTGCAAGACGCGAAATGGAAGATGCATACGTAAAGCGTTTGAAAGATCTGGAAGCATTGGCGCAGGCTTATCCAGGAGTTAAGCAATCGTATGCAATTCAGGCAGGGCGTGAGTTGCGTGTGATAGTAGAAAGCGAAAAGGTATCGGACAAAGAATCAGAGACACTGGCATTTGACATCTCACAGAAAATTCAGAACGAGATGACTTATCCCGGACAAGTAAGGATTACCGTTATCCGTGAGGTGCGCTCGGTTAGCATAGCGAAGTAGTTATGTAATTCATAATGGCTTTTATCAGGAAACATCCATTCTTTGTTCTTTACTGCGTAATTGTTGTTTTCCTCTTTCCTGGTGTATATTATAAATCCGGATACCGCTTTTTCGGTGAATTATTTATTCATCTTATATCGTTTGTCTGTATTTATTTTCTGCTGCAAAAAATTATTCCATCGGTTTCTGTACCTGCAAATTTCAGCTTCGGCACTAAATTAAAAAGTCTTGTTCTGTATCTTCCCGATGCTGCATTGGTGTTGGTAGTAGGCTTTGTAGTTTTCCATTTTATTCATCTTGGTTTTGTTCCTCTTGTTGAGTCTGCTCAATCCGATAACGTAGTTGACATTGCTTTAATCCGTCAGAATGTAACAACACACAGCAGCGGATGGGTAAACTACCTGCGCAGTTTTATCATGCGTGCCATACTTCCGTTTTTTGTAGTTTATTCCTGCATTGTGCAGGATAAAAAAAGGTTTATTGCCTGGACAATTATAGCCGTTATTTACTCGCTGAACCTGATGCAGAAAAGCTATATTGTTATGGCTTTTGTTCCGCTGGCAATGTATTTTTTTCTAAACCGCAAATACGTGAAATCATTTGCTGTAATGATGATTCCTGTTATAGGCGTATACTTTCTTATGATATTAACAAGACCTTCAAAGGTAACTGCGCAAGACGAAAAAATAGAACTTACCACTTCAGAAACACTGAATAAAAGTTCAAAGAGCTTAATTAGCAGGCTGATGGTAGTTCCTGGAAAAACTGTTGGCGACTGGTTTTTGCTTATTCCTGATGAGTATCCTTTTCTCAACGGATGCGGTTACCGTTTCGCAAAAATATTCGGATGTGAACATATTGAATACTCAAAGATTTTTTATCCTCATCTATATCCGCAGTATGCCGAAAAAGGATTAAGAGGTACTGTGAATGTTGCAAGTTTCATGTACGAATATTCCAATTTCGGGAAAGTCGGATTAATATTAGCCTCGCTTATTATTTCATTGCTTTTTATTACTATTCAGAAAATGTTTGACCATGAATTTTTGTGGCTGGCTGTATTCAACTTCTTCCCTGCCCTGTTGCTCAGCTCCACTTCGTTTACTACCTTGCTGTTTTCCGGTGGATGGGGATTAACCATTTTGCTTTTTTTCATTTTCCGCAATAAATTGATTTCGACATCTAACTAAATATCATGGCAGTAAAAGTTTGTCACTTTACTTCAGCTCATCCGCGCAATGATATTCGTATTTTCATAAAAGAGTGCAGATCGCTTGCAGCAGCTGGTTTTGATGTTTCACTGGTGGTGGCTGATGGCAAAGGAGACGAACGAAAATCCGATGTTAATATTTTGGATGTAGGTAAAAGCAGAGATAGAATTTCACGCATGACAATAACAGTTTGGAGCGTATACAAACGTGCGCTGGCAGTAGATGCTGACATATATCATTTTCACGACCCTGAGTTAATTTTTGTAGCATGGTTGCTGATAATTAAAAACAAAAAGGTGATTTATGATGTGCATGAAGACCTGCCCCGTCAATTACATGGAAAGCATTACCTCGGAAAATTTTCAGCAAGTGTAATTTCCTTTTTTGCAGAATTACTTGAAGATTTTTTCGCCAAACGTTTTACGGCAATTATTACAGTTACGCCTTTTATTTTCGAGCGTTTTCAAAAACTGAAGCCTGTTGGTGAAATGATTTGTAATTTTCCAAAACTGGAAGAATTCAATCCTGATAGTGCTGTTTCTGTAAAACAGAATGAAATATGTTATGTGGGTTCTATCACCGAAGAAAGAGGCATTGCTGAATTATTAAAAGCACTGGAAAAAATTGATACACGATTGAATTTAGTGGGAACATTCAGCACAGAGGAATTAAGAGGAAGAATGACAAAAATGCCTGCGTGGGAAAAAGTTAATGAAACGGGAGTGCTTGGGAGAAATGAGGTTGCAAAGATTATTGCTCAGTCAAAAGTAGGTTTGTCTGTTTTAAGGAAATTGCCTAATTATGTGAATGCTTACCCGATAAAGATTTTTGAATACATGGCTGCGGGAATTCCTGTTGTGGCCTCTGATTTTCCATTGTGGAAAGAAATTGTAGAAGGCAACAACTGCGGAATTTGTGTTCCGGAAGATGATATAAACGCTATTGCTGATGCGGTAACTAAATTGTTAAAGGATGAAAGTCTTGCAAAGCAAATGGGTGAAAACGGAAAGAAAGCTGTGACAGAAAAATATAACTGGGAAGCAGAGAGCAAAAAACTTCTTGCGTTTTATGAAAAACTGAAATGAGTAAAAAGATTTCCATAATAATTCCCTGCCGCAACGAAGAAGATTTTATTCTCCGTTGTTTAGACTCTGTTTTTAATTCTGATTATCCAAGCGAATTGATTGAAGTATTGGTTTGTGACGGAAAAAGCGATGACAAAACATCTGCACTCGTTGAAGAATATGCAAGAAAAAATTCAGGAGTTCGCTATTTGGTTAATGAAAAAACAACAACACCATTTGCATTGAATTTAGGTATCACTAACTCGCAGGGAGAAGTGATACTAATTTTGGGAGCACATACTGAACTTGCTGCTAATTATATTTCTGAATGCGTTGCAGTGCTTAACCAAATGCCTGATGTATGGTGCGTTGGCGGTGTGCTGCACAATGTAAGTAGTGACGAAATAACCGCTTCTGTTTCATTAGCAATGTCATCACCATATGGTGTGGGTAATGCACATTTCAGAACTGGGGCAAAAGATGGTTATGTGGACACAGTTGCTTTTGGTGCTTATCGTAGAGAAGTATTTGAAAAAATAGGATTGTTTGACGAAGAACTTGCCCGCAATCAGGACGATGAATTTAATTATCGTTTGCTAAAAAACGGTGGAAAAATCTGGCTTACTACTGCTACTTCTGCAACTTATTATGTGCGCTCATCTTTTCAAAAACTATTCAAACAATATTTTCAGTATGGTTACTGGAAAGTGTATGTAAATAAAAAGCATAAGTCAATCACAACGTTGCGGCAATTGGTTCCTGCCGTTTTTGTGATGGGCTTATTCTCATTAATGGTGATGGTAATTTTGTTCCCCTATCGTTGGGAATACTTGGTTTTATTTTTAGGTATTTATGGAGCAGGTGCCTCGCTCTTTGCATTGAAAATGGCGGAAAGCATTAGTCAGTTTTTTGCTGTTTTATATTCATTCTTTATTCTTCACATAAGCTATGGAATGGGCTATGTAGAAGGAATTTTAAATTTTATTTTTTTGAATAAAAAAGCTTCAACCACGAAATCTGAATTAACAAGATGATGGAAGAAGCAGAAAAAATAAAGGTGCGTTATGAGAAACGCAGAAACAATGATGCAGGAAAAAATGAAAATACCGTTTTTATTGAGAATGTCATTAAGGAACGAGAAACTATTTATTCCGGAATAATAAAAGAGCATTTCAATAAAACGGACAAGTTAAAATTCATTGAAATAGGTGCAGGTGCAGGTGCAAACATTGGTTTCTTTCGCAAGCTGGGAATTAAAGACGAAAATATTGTTGCTGCGGAATTACTGCCTGAACGAGCAGCAAAGCTGCGCGAAAAATATCCAAAGATTACAGTGTCAGAAGGCGATGCGCTGCAACTAGCTTTTAAAAATTCATTTGACGTTGTGTTTCAATCTCTAGTTTTCACTTCTATACTTGATGATAATTTCAAGAAGAACCTCGCACACAAAATGAGGGAAATGCTGAAGCCCGGAGGCATCATTTTGTGGTATGATTTCAAGTTCAATAACCCGGGAAATAAAGATGTGAAAGGAGTTACTAAAGCAGAGATTAAACAACTGTTTCCGTCCGTTAATAAAATCGCCTTTTATAATGTAACACTTGCTCCACCAGTTGGGCGCAGAGTTGGCAGTATGTATGAATTCGTAAATTCGGTCTTTCCTTTTTTGAGAACTCACCTGATTGCTGTAATTAAAAAGTAATGATTCCTTTCTCCCCACCCCGCATTGACCAACTGATTATTGATGAAGTTACTGCTGCATTAAAAAGCGGCTGGATAACTACAGGCCCTCGCACAAAAAAATTAGAACAAGAACTGGCTGCCTTTTGTGGAGTTAATTCTGTTCTATGTCTGAACTCGGCAACAGCAGGGCTTGAACTGGTTTTGCGTTGGTTTGGAGTAAAAGAAGGTGATGAAGTAATTGTTCCGGCTTATACATACTGTGCAACTGCAAATGTGGTAATACACTGTGGAGCAAAACCGGTAATGGTGGATGTGAACAAAAATGATTTTAATATTTCTATTGAAAACGTTCGTGCTGCTATTACAGAAAAAACCAAGGTAATAATGCCTGTTGATTTTGGAGGTTTACCTTGTGATTACGATGCTTTCAATAATTTACTGGCAGAAGGTTACTTGCACAAACGGTTTAAACCTCTTACTGATGAGCAGGAGAAACTTGGAAGGATTTTAGTTCTCTCTGATGCAGCTCATTCATTAGGTTCATATTATAACAATAAGCCGGCAGGCAGCTTAACTGACATTACTGTATTCTCTTTTCATGCAGTTAAAAACCTCACAACTGCAGAAGGTGGCGCCATTGCATTTAATCTTCCCGAACCCTTTGATAATGAAAAGCTATATCAGCAGTTTTGTGTAAAAAGTTTGCACGGGCAAAACAAAGATGCACTTACAAAAACACAAAAAGGTAATTGGAAATACGATGTGGTGGAAGCAGGTTATAAATGCAACATGACAGATTTGCAAGCTGCGATTGGTTTAATTGAATTAGCACGTTATAAAAATGATACGTTGAAGAAACGTAAACACATTTGTGACTTATACAGCAAAAAATTAGATCAATTCAATTGGGCAGAATTGCCTGTATTTAATACTGACAATTCAGAATCTTCTTATCACCTGTTTCCTTTGCGCATAAAAGGAATTTCAGAAAAACAACGCGATGAAATTATTCAGAGTATTTTTAACAAAGATGTTTCTGTGAATGTGCATTTTCAGCCTTTACCATTGTTGAGTTTTTATAAAATTCTGGGTTACAGAATAGAAGATTACCCTACTGCTTATGATAATTACTCACGTGAAATTTCGTTGCCGGTTTATTATGACTTAACGGATACTCAGATTGAAACGGTTGTAAATGCTGTGATTGCATCAGTTGATTCTATTTTGAATAAATAATGATTAAGCGAATTTTTGATTTCATCTTTTCACTTTTGGGAATCATTATTCTACTTCCACTATTTATTATTATTTCGCTCTTAGTTATTTTCAATTCGCCTGGAGGAATCTTTTACCTGCAAACACGTGTAGGAAAAAACAGCAAAGATTTTAAACTCTTTAAATTTCGCACCATGAAAATTGATTCGGATAAAAAGGGATTACTCACCATAGGAAATATGGACAGCAGAATTACACGCATCGGTTTATGGTTAAGAAAATATAAATTAGATGAGCTTCCTCAATTATTTAATGTGTTTCTTGGCGATATGAGTTTGGTTGGGCCAAGACCTGAAGTACGTAAATATGTTGACTTATATTCATCAGAGCAAAAGAAAGTTCTTTCAGTTAAACCCGGAATTACCGACAATGCATCTATTGAATATGCTGATGAGAATGAGTTGTTGTCAAAACAAGCTGACCCCGAAAAATTTTACATAAGCAAAGTTATGCCCGCAAAACTTAAAATTAATCTTGAATACATTTCTAATCAAAGTGTGGCAGAAGATTTCCGGATAATAATAAAAACCTTTTTAAGGATTTTTAGGAAATAGTAACGGCTTTCAGTAGCCTGCGAATGTCTTTTACTTTATCGGGGTAGCCTAATTTTTCATAAGCATAGGAAAGATTATTTACTAATCTTCTTATCATATCAATGTTGCTGCAAGGATCGTAAAACGCAGGAACTGCTTTTACCTTCAATTGTCGCAGAAATGAATCTACTTCATGTTTTCCAAAGACAGTTCCTTTACTGAAAGGGTTTATATAAAACATTACCTTTTCGTCTTTGCTGCTAATTGGCACCGGCAAATCTGTTTTTTCAGTAGCGTAAGCCAAAATAAAATGCTCAGGCAAATTCACTCCGTAAATAGGTATATCTAGCGATTGCGCAATAATGCTATATAAGATAGAAAGGGAAAGCGGATTGCCGCGTTTGCTTTCTAAAACGTTGTTGATGTATGAATTCTGCGGTGCATGAAAATTTGTAGTGTTCCCGCTGAATCCATGTACTTCAAAAATAATATGGTTCAGCACACGAACCTTTTCCAAAGCGGTAAGGTTTGGATTTAGTTCCAACCAGGCATCCTGTTTTATTCTTTCAATTTGTTTAAGAATGGCAGCCTGATCAAGATCAGGATATTGGTAACGGGCAATCAGGATAATTCCTGAAAGCAAATCTTTTCCACCATTTTCAACCCATTTTTTCAGATTTTCAAACGTGTCGTTAAACTGAATATGGTGAATAATATTTTCTATTCGCGTTTGTATAACGCTTTCAAAAGATTTTTCCCATTCTCTTTCCAGAAAAGGAATAACTGGGCTTCCATAGGAAAGAAGTTTTTCACGGATGTGAGAAAATATTTCTTCATCCGGATCATCAAGAAGGCTAATCAGTGCAGTAATATCTTTTTCGTTCATGCCTTAAATTGTGCAGTAAATTTAATAAATTCGTATCAGTTCATCTAACCAGCGTATGTTTTTCTTCAATAAAATACCGCTTTTCAGGTTGGCATTGCCTTTTACTGCAGGCACTATAGCTGGCATTTATCTTGGCGAATTTATCATTACTTCATCAGCACTTTTTGCACTTCTTATTACAGTCTTGATTGTTTCATTTTTTATTTTACCATTTCTTAAAAAAACTTCTTATCGCAAAAGATGGATGTTTGGAATTCCGCTTCACTTATTTTTATTCTCATCAGGAATCGCAATATCAATCATCAATACAGAACGGTTTTATCCAAATCACATATCAAAACTTGACGAAAAACCTCACCAGTTTTTAGTACAAGCAACCACAAATGTTGTTGAAAAAGCTAAATCATTCAAACTTGAAGTTGAAGTTTTGAATTTATTTGAAAATGGTAAGAGGATAAATGCAAACGGTAAAGCGATTATATACTTAAAGAAAGACAGTATCTCATCCGCAATTAAATACGGTGACGTTTTGTTAGTGAATACAGTACTTCAGCAATTGCGCGAAACTCAAAACCCTGCACAATTTAATTACAAGCAGTTTTTACTTTTTCACCAAATTACAAGGCAAGCATATATTCCTTCAGTTTCATTTAGAGTTACAGGAATAAACAAAGGCAATGCTGCATTGAAATGGATTTATAATCTGAGAGATAACCTGTTGAGTATTTTACAACGACATGGATTAGAAGGTCGTGAATTTGCCGTTGGTGCTGCATTAATATTAGGTTATACAGATGAATTAGACCCTGAAATAATGCGTGCTTATGCTGTTTCAGGCGCATTACACGTTTTGTCCGTTTCAGGACTACATGTAGGAATTATGTATGTGGTTGTAGCATGGCTTCTGTCGTTTTTAGACAAAGTAAAAAGAGGAAATATTGTCAAGGCTATTTTACTTATTCTATTTCTTGCTTTCTATGCAATGATTACTGGACTTTCGCCATCAGTACTCCGCGCTTCAGTAATGTTTGGATTTATTGTAATTGCAAAATCATTTAATTACCATACAAATATTTACAATACACTTGCTGTTTCAGCAATCTCACTGCTCATTTACGACCCATATTTAGTGATGCAGGTTGGTTTTCAGTTGTCATATCTTGCTGTTATTGGCATTGTTACCTTCCAGCCTTTATTAGTTGATTTATGGGAGCCAAAAACAAAATTGATGAAGTGGGTTTGGGAAATTACTTGCGTTTCAATAGCTGCGCAAATTGCTACTGCTCCCCTAGGGTTTCTATATTTTCATCAGTTTCCTGTTTATTTTATGATTTCAAATCTTATAGTAATTCCGCTCTCAACCGGTATTTTATATGTAGGTCTTGCAACTCTTGTTTCTGCATTTATACCAGAGCTTTGTGATTACATAACGTTGATTTTAAAATGGATGATTTTAATGCTAAATAAATCAGTTGAATTAACTGAAGCGTTGCCATATTCAATTCTTGGAGGTATTGACATAAATATTATAGAAACTTGGATGCTTTATTGCATTGTGGTGGCTTTGTTTTTATTTATTACTCAAAGAAATATGGCTGCACTTTATGTTTCACTTGGTGCATTATTTATTATTTCTATAACTCAGTTTATTGAAACTATTGAACAAAATTTACAAAGAAAGTTTATTGTTTACAATGTTGCAGGATCAAGCGTATATGACTTAATTCAGGGTACACAGAATTCTTTTTATGCTCCGTCAACATTAATTTATGACAAAGACAAAATGCTGTTTAATATCGAACATAACTGGTGGAAAAACGGGTTGGTGAAACAAAGTTTTATAAAATTAGATTCTCTTTATTCTTCCCTGGGGATTCTACAAATAAGTGCCGGCAACAAAAAGGTTTTAGTAATTGACAAGCAATTTAATCATGAGATTAATTATACCAAAAAGGTAAAAACTGATTTTATAATATTAAGAGGGGACACAGACATTGAATTTAACCAAGTGATAAAATACTTCAATCCGTATTTGATTATTTTCGACTCTTCCAATTCAACTAAAATGTGCAGAAAATGGGGAAATGAATGCAAAAATGGGGGAGTTAAATATTATGACGTTGCAATACAAGGAGCATTCACAACTGAGTTATGAAAATCAATACTCCCACAAATCACTTTCAAGATTAAAAATATCATCCTTAACCTTTTCTGATTCCAACATAGAATTAATACCTGCTGTATAATCCGAAATTTTTCGGTCATAAACATTCTGCACTTTATAAATATAACTGCTGAACATACGTTTCCAGAATAGGTCATCATAAGTCATTTCCATATTGCCATTAAAACGTGTAAAAACACGTGTAGTTGAAAGTATATTTCGCAATTCCGGAAAATATACCCAGAACATAGGTGAAAGACCACGCACCTCACCTGTTATCGGATCAATATTTTCTGCAACAGGGCAAATGCCAACAATACGTACATTTAATTCTGATCGTTGTTTGTCAAAAAACCAAACCTCTTTTATTCTAAATTCTTTTACCGTTGACGGGTCAAATTCTTTTTGCACTAGTTTCATTTCAATATCATAAGGAGGATCTGGATTTGGAACATAAATAGTGTCAATTTCAGATCCGAATTTGCGTACTGAACTCCATGAAAGTGGTGTAGAAAATTCATCGTTAATAGCATCGTAAGCAGTCAGCGAGCCTTCACTCAGAGCGTTTAGCATCAATTGAACTAAACTAATGCGTTCTTTAGTAGCATCAATAGGATAATAAATCGGATGATTCATTTTTTCACGCATATCTAATTTACGCCACACTGTTCGACTCCACATTACATCGGCTTCACGTAGATATGGATATGAAACTGGAGGTCTATCACCATTATCATTATGCCAAACTGTTTGGCTTATATCCTCTCGGTCGTTAATATCATAAACACGCTCACTTATATTATAAATTCTGCCCTCAGCGCTTTGGGCATGCGCAGCAATTGCTCCAAGCAATATGCAAAAGGAAAAAATGATTGTTTCTTTCATAACAGACTAATGCTTAAATTAATGTTTTGTTACAAAGGGTAAATAAAAAGCCCCGTTAAATAATTAACGGGGCTATTATCAAAATATTGTGTATTCAGGAATTAATATTCCCAAAGATCATGTTCCAAAATAAACAAATCATCTTTTACTCTTTCCGCTTCAAGCAATGCATGAATGCCTTGTTTGTAGTCAGCTATTCTACGATCATAAACGTTTTGCTCTTTGTAAACATAGCTACCGAACATTCTTTTCCAGAACACATCTTCCAATGTTCTGCGTTCAGCATCATTTGAACGGTTAAATACTTCAGCACTTGCAAAAATATTTCTTGCTTCAGGAAAATAAATCCAAAACAATGGAGTAGAACCCCTGATTTCTCCTGTTACAGGGTCAATATTGTCTGCTACAGGACAAATTCCTATAATGCGTACATCTTGAACTGAACGTTGTTTATCAAAAAACCAATCTTCCTTGATACGGTATTCTTTTACAGTTCCCGGATCAAACTCGTTTACTACAATCTTCATTTGAAGATCATATGGAGGATCAGGATTTTCAACATACATAGTGTCTGTTTTAGCTCCAATTTTATCAATTTCCGCTTTAGTAAGCGTAAGTGTAAATTCATCGTCAGAAGCAGAGTACGCAGTCAAACTACCTTCACGAACCGCTTCCATAATAACCTGAGTAAGACTTCTGCGGTCTTTAATCCTGTCAATAGGAAAGTAGAGCGGTTGATTGATTTTTTCACGGAGATCAAGCTTACGCCAAATGCGTTTGCTCCACATAACATCCGCTTCACGCAAATGTGTATAAGGAACAACCTTTCTTGTAGGGTAGTGCTCTTTTACGTAAACACCATCTAATACATTTTGAGCGGAAACAGAACCAATACCACCTAAGGTGAGCATCAGCGCCATGATATAAAGTATCTTTTTCATGATTTCCTCCTTTGATTAATTGTTATTGTAACTTCAGGTTGAGTGGAGCAAGTTTTCTAGGAACTCCATCAGGACCAACTGCCTTTACTTCTTCAATATAAATCTTTGTTCCTTTTTTAGCTGATTTCAACATAGTAGCCATTTCAGCAGAAAGCCTGTTTCCATTTGTAGATTTTGTAATGAAATCACCTTGCATATTCATCGATAAGTCAAACGAAGTGATTTTAAATTGCAAATCAAAGTCAAAATTCTCCATTTTAGGGATAACAGCACCAGCTGCTATCAACTCGTTAGCAGAAACCAAACCGTCTTTTTTGTTCGCGATATAAGCAACCGGATCAGGAACACGTTTCACACGAAACTTAAATTGCCCCATATTTTTAGTTGTCGCTTTACCATCTACCATAAACTTTGCAGAAACGCTAACAATTGCTTCACTTCCACCTTTTACTTCTGCAATAAATTCACCTTTTTCTTTTCCAGGACGCAATGTCCCACCACTTAATGAAGGTGATAAATTCTCAGTAGGAACACCCGGAACTGAAATAGATACTGGGTTTTCAACACCAATATAAAGCACATTCATTTTAGTTGGTGAAACAACAAGCGCAGGTTTTGCTACCATATATTCGCTTCTGAATGGGTAGCTCTTTATTTCTCCACCCGGAGAAACAACTTGAATAATTCCGCCCCATTTCTTAATGCCTTCGGCACCAGCAGGAACTTCATATCTTCCTACACCATCTTTAATCTTAACATTTGAAGAATCTCCTCTTCCGATTAGCGCTCTCTTCGCAGTATCAACCTCCCCAATTAAAATACTAGGATTTTGTGTTGTACTATAAGCAGCTACAAAAACATCAGCCTGATACTTCTCTCCTACAAGAACGTAGTTTGATTGAGGAATAACACGTGCTTCTAATTTATCAAACTTGAAATCTTCTGCACTTACATTCTGAAATAAATGTTTAATAACATCCGACTCAGCATTACGGACATCTGTTTGAATTTTAGAAAGGTTGGTAACAACAGCCGCTAATGGAATGTGATAGAAATTAGACAACATCCAATTTTCAGTTTCAGTTTCGCTTATTTTGTAAGTTGTATCTGTATTAAAATTAGCGTTAAGAGCTGCAGAAAGAGAAGGCTCTTTTACAAAAGTCTTCATTCTTTCTCTGAAATAATCGAGTTTTCCTTTTATCTCCTGAGCAGTAAATTTTCCTGTTTTAGGATTAGCTTCCTCACCTCCAATCATAATATTAGTAGCAATATCATAATTGTCTTTTGAGTTCACATTTTTCAGATTAAATATTGAATCCAACTGAACTTTAAATCTAGGTTTGTTCACATCATCTGCATCCTGCCATTGCTTTCTTAAGGCAAAGATTGAAGTTGAATCTAGTCCATCTGTCTTAATAATAAGATAATGTTTTAAGAATTCAATATGCTCAACTAATGAGTCCGCTGAAGCCTTAACTGCTTTTGCATCATCATAATATTTTTGCACTTTTTTAGGATTCAACGCATACTCCTTATCAAAAGCAGCCATTTGCGCTGCATTTTTATTTGAGAAGTTCGTGTTAGTGGTAACAAGGCCGTTGTTAATGAGAATGAATGAATTTAATATCTCTTTTGACACGTTAAGCGCGAGCAGCGCTGTCAAAACGAGATACATCATCCCAATCATCTTCTGCCTGGGGGTTTCTTTTCCGCCTGCCATTTCTTATTACTTTTTTATTAGGTTAATGAATAAATGAATGGCTTATTATTTTTTACCGCCCATTGCAGTAAGCATGTTTCCGTAAACTGTGTTAAGTGCGCTTAGATTTTCTGCCAATGCACCAACTTCCTCTTTAAATTTCTTAGTGTCGCTAACGGAAGCATTAAGATTTTCCATAAGATCAGTTATACCAGAATGCAGTTTGCTTTGAGATTTCAAGAAATCATTTGAGCCTTGCAATTGCAATTCATATACTGCATTAAGCGAAGAAAGTTTTTGAGCAACTTCCTGCAATTGTTTACCGAATGTTTGACCGTCATCCATTCCTAAATCAATAGAAGTGATAGCAGATGTTGCTTTACTGTATGCTTTAGAAAGTTCGTCAACATTAGCTGAAGCAGATTTCATGCTTTGCG
>CANJWH010000033.1 GCA_947478465.1 Bacteroidota bacterium | reverse complement strand
GTGGAAGAGAAATCTTTTTTAGCTTTGCGCCCTCTTTTTGAGATTGGTGCCTTAGCTCAGTCGGTAGAGCAAAGGACTGAAAATCCTTGTGTCGCTGGTTCGATTCCAGCAGGCACCACTAAAAAAGCCCTGCATTTGCGGGGCTTTTTTGGTTTTATCCGTGTATAGTCTCTTTCTTCCCGTACTTCGCTATCACCGTTGCTTCATATTCCAAAAATTCTTTCCAGCGTTTATCCACATCTTCTCCTTTCGCATATTTTTTTGCCAGCTTTAAAAAAGTAGTGTAGTGATTGGCTTCACTTACCATCAAATCTCGGTAAAAAGTAGAAAGTTCTTTATCCTGAATATTTTCTGAAAGCACCCTGAAACGTTCACAACTGCGGGCTTCAATCATTGCCGAAAAAAGCAAACGGTCAACCAGCACAATTTCACGTTTGTGTCCTTTTCTTACAAATGAATAGAGTTCATTCACATATTCATCCCTACGCTCTCTGCCAAGAACATTTCCCCTCTTTTTAATGAGTTCATGTACCTGATTAAAATGGTCTAACTCTTCCTGCGCCAAAGCAATCATCTGTTCTACCAGATCAGGATATTCAGGTGCAAAAACAATTAATGAAATAGCATTCGTAGCTGCCTTCTGCTCACAGAAAGCATGATCAGTCAGTATCTCATCAATGTTTGTTTCAACAATATTTACCCAGCGGGGGTCGGTTGGTAGTTTTAGTCCAAGCATATTTAACAATATATAATTTTAGCTCCCGTGCTTTTTGTTGCTGAGAACATTTTCGAGTTTCCATTCAATTTTGTGCTCAACAGCAAACTGCCGCACAGTACAATCATTCTTCTGACAGATTTTGCACGAAGTTGGAATGCAGGGGTCAGTATGAATAAAGAACTCAATATCTCCTTGTTTTTGAGTATTAATAAGCTTGTCTAACTTCTCTGCTTCATCGTGTGATTCTCGCAGATTCAGAAACCATGGAAGTGTGATATGACAATCCACATGCAGTTTTGAGCCGTATTTAATTACACGCAGGTTATGGATATCTACCCAGTTGCTTCTTCTGTTTTCGTTCATGATAGCTATCAGTTCTTCTATCAGGTGTACATCTGCCTCATCCATAATTCCTGCAAGTGAGGTGCGGATAAGTTTATAGCCGATGTAAAAAATATAAATACCAAGAAGTATTGCTACAACGTTATCCAGCCAGATAATTTTTGTCAGAAAAATAAGAAACAAACCGGCAAGCAATCCCGCGCTCGACCAGGCATCGCTTTGCAGGTGTTTTCCTTCGGCCATCATGGCATGCGAATTTGATTTTTCTCCTTTTTTGTTCAGATAAAAACCAAGAATATAATTTACAATTCCTGTAAAGGCAGTAATTGCAATACCAATATCAAGACTGTGTACTTCTATAGGATAGAAAAAATTATACACCGCTTTCCCGGCCATATAAACTCCGGCAAGTGCTATAAATGCACCTTCCAGTCCCGATGAAAGAAACTCCACTTTACCATGCCCGTAAGGATGGTCTGTATCTTTAGGCCGCGAGGCAATCACCAGACTCCACAACGCAAACGCACCTGCAACAACATTGATAATAGACTCCAATGCATCTGTAAGAATAGCATTAGAGTGCGTCAGATACCACGAAAAGAACTTAAGCCCAAGCACTACTGTTCCTATAATAAGAACCGTGCGCTGGAAACGGATATTAGCTTTGGATACTGTGTCTGACATGCTACAAAAGTAAAATAAAAAGCCCCGCCAATAGCGGGGCTTTTTGTATAGTTATAATCTTCAATTACTCCGCAAACAGCGGAAATTTGCTCATCATCTTATTCACTTCCTTCTTCACCGCCTTTAATACTTGCTCATTTTCAGTGTTCATCAGCACAATATCAATAAGGTCAACAATAGCAGGAATATGTTTTTCCTTCAGCCCTCTGGTAGTAATGGCTGCTGTTCCAACCCTAAAGCCCGAAGTAATAAATGGAGATTTATCATCAAACGGAACCATATTCTTGTTTACCGTTATGTCAGCTTTTACCAAAGTATTCTCAGCCACTTTTCCGTTCAGGTTTTTACTCCGCAGGTCAATCAGCATACTGTGGTTATCCGTTCCGCCCGAAACAACATCATAGCCTTTTGCCATAAACTCTTTGGCCATCAGTTGCGAGTTTTTCACCACCTGCACGCAGTATTTTAAGTATGAGTCAGAAAGCGCCTCGCCAAACGAAACCGCTTTGGCAGCAATCACATGTTCCAGCGGTCCACCTTGTATTCCCGGAAACACAGCCCCGTTCAATACTGCCGACATCATTTTAATTTCTCCTTTCTGTGTTTTGTGCCCCATCGGATTTTCAAAATCTTTACCCATCATAATAATTCCGCCTCTTGGTCCGCGTAAAGTTTTGTGCGTGGTAGAAGTAACAATATGGCAATGCGGCATCGGGTCGTTCAAAATTCCCCGTGCAATCAACCCTGCAGGATGAGCAATATCAGCCAGCAGCAAAGCACCTACCTTATCAGCAATTTTGCGCATGCGCTTAAAATCCCAGTCGCGCGAGTGTGCCGAAGCACCTGCAATAATCAGTTTTGGTTTTTCTTTAATGGCAGTTTTTTCCATCGCATCATAATCCACTCTGCCGTTTGACTTTTTCACCCCATAAAAAACCGGGTTATACAACATACCCGAATAGTTAACTGATGAACCATGCGATAAATGTCCTCCCATGGATAAATCCAATCCAAGTATGGTATCTCCGGTTTTCAGTACCGCCAGCATCACCGCTGCATTGGCCTGTGCTCCCGAGTGCGGCTGCACATTCGCATATTCAGCATTGAATAATTTTTTCAAACGGTCAATAGCCAACTGTTCTACAATATCCACTACCTCGCAACCCCCATAATAGCGCTTGCCAGGATACCCCTCTGCATATTTATTGGTAAGCACCGAACCCATGGCTTTCATCACATCATCACTCACATAATTTTCCGATGCTATGAGTTCAATTCCCACAGTCTGGCGGTGGCGTTCTTTTTTGATTAAATCAAAAATGGCTGTATCTTTTTTCATTTGATAATTGTTTGTTTTGGTACTTTCGTCCGGCAGCAAAAGTATTACAACACATAATGATATGAAGAACAGGATAACAGAACTTTTCAACATAAAATACCCCATAATTCAGGCAGGAATGATTTGGTGCAGCGGCTGGCGCTTAGCCTCGGCTGTAAGCAACAGTGGTGGGCTCGGTTTGCTCGGTGCCGGCTCTATGTATCCCGATGTTCTGCGCGAACACATTCAGAAATGCAAAGCCGCAACCAACAAACCTTTTGGGGTAAATGTGCCTTTGCTTTATCCCGACACTAAACAATTGATGAATATTATTGTTGAGGAAAAAGTCCCTGTAGTTTTTACCTCTGCGGGAAGCCCTAAAACATGGACAGGCTTTCTCCACGAACACGGAATTAAAGTAGTGCACGTTGTTTCCAGTGCCAAGTTTGCCTTGAAAAGTCAGGAAGCAGGAGTAGATGCATTAGTAGCAGAAGGCTTTGAAGCAGGAGGACACAACGGAAGGGAAGAAACAACAACACTTTGTTTAATACCGATGGTAAAAGAAGCAATCACTATCCCTCTCATGGCAGCCGGAGGAATTGCCTCTGGAAGAGCGATGCTGGCAGCAATGGCATTAGGCGCTGATGGTGTGCAGGTCGGAAGTCGTTTTGCTGCAACACTGGAATCATCGGCACACGAGAATTTTAAAAACAAAATTGTAGCAACCGAAGAAGGCGGAACATTATTAACCATGAAGAAATTAGTTCCGGTACGTTTGATAAAGAACAAATTCTTCGAACAAATGCAGGAGGCGGAAAACCGCTCTGCATCATTGGATGAAATAGTTCAATTACTTGGAAGAGCACGTGCCAAAAAGGGAATGTTTGAAGGCGATCTGGATGAAGGTGAATTAGAAATAGGTCAAATCGCTGGCTACATTCACGATGTAAAACCTGCCGCACAGGTGGTAGAAGAAATGATTAAAGAATACAACGAAGCAAAAGCAGAGTTGAACAAAACAGATTTCTGAAAAGATGATACAATTTGAAAAGCATACATTGAGCAACGGATTGAAAGTGATTGTTCACGAAGACCGCTCTACACCCATTGCTGCCATGAACATTTTATACGATGTAGGCGCACGTGATGAAGATCCGGACAAAACAGGTTTCGCTCATTTATTCGAGCATTTAATGTTTGGTGGCTCTGTCAATATTCCAAATTACGATGAGCCTCTGCAGAATGTTGGAGGAGAAAATAATGCCTTTACCAGCAACGATATTACCAACTATTATTTAACGCTTCCTGCACAAAATCTGGAGACAGGCTTTTGGTTAGAGAGTGATAGAATGTTGAGCCTTGCCTTCTCTGAAAAAAGCCTGGAAGTGCAGCGCAGTGTGGTTATTGAAGAATTTCGTCAACGCTATTTAAACCAACCATACGGTGATGTGTGGCTGAAACTGAAACCGCTTGCCTACAAAGTGCATCCTTATTTATGGAACACCATTGGCAAAGAAATTTCTCACATTGAAAATGCTACGATGGATGATGTAAAAGCATTTTTTAAAAAACATTACCTGCCTAACAATGCTATTCTTTCTGTTGCCGGAAACGTGAAAACAGATGAAGTATTAAAGCTGGCAGAAAAATGGTTCGGTCCAATTGCGAAAGGAGAAAAGAAGGAACGCAAACTTCCCGTTGAACCTCCGCAAACCGAAGAACGTAAAGAGGAAACCACTGCTGATGTACCTTACGATGCTATCTATAAAGCATGGCACATGTGCGGAAGAAGAAATCCTGACTACTATACATTTGATGTTATTTCCGAATTATTTTCTCGCGGAAAATCATCACGGCTATATGTTGAGTTGGTAAAGAACAAAAAACTCTTCAGCGAAATCAATGCCTATATCTCAGGTGATGACGATCCGGGATTATTGGTTATTGCGGGAAAAGTTTCGGAAGGTATTGATATGAATACAGCTGAAGCCGGTATTGCCGAGGAAGTAAATAAGCTGTGCTCAACTGTTGTAGATGCAAATGAACTTCAGAAAATAAAAAACAACATGGAAGCATCACTTGTTTTTTCTGAAATGGGTGTAGAAGGCAAAGCGCTGAACCTCGCCATCTTTGAATTAATGGGGGATGCAGAAGGAGTAAATCAGGAAGCGGAGAAATACCAATCAGTAAGAGTTGAAAAGGTAAAAGAACTTGCCGAGAAAACGCTGGTGGATACCAATTGCTCAACACTTTATTATCACGCGAAGAAAAAATAAACTAATTCCGTCATTCCGAACTTGTTTCGGAACCTCAAAATCAAGATGCTGAAACAAGTTCAGCATGACGAATAATAAAACTCGATATGGAAACTTTAGACAGAACCCAAGAACCCGCAGTAAAACCCTTTCCTGATATTGAGTTACAGGAAGCTGAACACATTACGCTTGCAAACGGACTGCCTCTTCATATTCTGAATTCAGGAACGCAGGATGTATTGCAGGTAGAATTTCTTTTTTCGGCAGGAGCACTGAAACAGCCGGCACGCCTGGTTGCAGCAATGACAATCGAAGCCATAGGAGAAGGAACTGACACGCGCACTTCAAAGGAAATTTCTGAGCAATTAGATTTCTATGGTGCTTACATGAAAACCGATTCTTCACGCGACACACCGGCACTTGTGCTTTATACGCTGAGCAAGCATCTGGATAAAACCCTCCCAGTAATTAAGGATGTATTATTGAACGCATCGTATCCCGAGAACGAACTGAAAACCTATCGTGAAAACAGCAAACAAAAACTTATCTCAGGCGAAAAAAAAGTATCAACGCTGGCTTCAAAACTTATTTACGGAATGCTTTACGGAGAAAATCATCCGTTCGGATACCGCGTTATTCCTGAAGATTTTGACACAGTAACACGTGAACAATTATTAGACTTTCATCGGGCACACTACCGCACATTAGATTGCGATGTTATTATTTCGGGAAGAGTAACTCAGGAAGTTATAGAAACTTTCAAAAAAGAATTTGGAAGCGTTCCGACAAAGATTTCGGCATTTAATAACAACACGCCCGCTCCCCTGCCCTCTTCTGATAAAAAACAGGTGCATGAGGTGCCGAATGTTGTGCAAAGTGCCATTAAACTTGCCCGTCCGCTGTTCAGCAAAACACATCCTGATTATATTCCTCTGCAGGTTTTGAATACTGTTTTTGGAGGCTATTTTGGTTCGCGCCTGATGACAAATATCCGCGAAGACAAAGGCTACACCTACGGGATAGGCTCAGGACTTATTCCGCTGGGAACTACTGGAATTTGGTCAATCGGGAGTGAAGTTGGAGTTGAAGTAACCAAAGCAACACTGAAAGAAATTTATGCTGAAATGAAAATCCTGCGAGAAGAACCTGTGTCGCAAGAAGAATTGGATACTGTAAAAAGTTATATGTTGGGCGTTTTCCTGAAAGATGTGGATGGCCCATTTGCACTGGCAGAAAAATACATCAGCCTACTGAAATATGGCTTGGATTATTCTTACTACCAACGCTGGATAAAAACAGTGAAGACTATTACTCCTGCTGAAATTCAGGCACTCGCCAATAAGTATTTGCGGGAGGAAGATTTTTATGAGTTGGTGGTGGGTAAACTTCAGTAAACTAACAAGCCCTTAAAAATTCTTTCACATTTTCTGAAAGCAATTCAGTTCCTGGATAATCAGTAAAGCCTGTGTATTCAGAAATTTGCTCAATTGCTTTTGCAATATTCAACTCGTTTTGCGTTACACACAGATGGAGTTTTTTCTGATGATATAAGTTTCCTAAATACTCTTGTTCAGTTTGTCCGGGTGTTGGGACAAAAATTGCTTTCTTTTTCATCACCGCTAAATCCATAATGGTTGAATAGCCGGGGCGGGTCAATACTAATTTACTTGCTGAAATTGCATTGAATAGTTGCTCTGCATTTAAATGTGAGACAATTTCAGCATTACCAATTTTCTCTGATTTTGCGATATTTTCAGGCTTTCCCAACACAACCAAGGTTTGTTGCGGGAGTTTGGGAACCTGCTGCATAATCATTTTTTCAAAAACTGTGCGCTGCGGTTCAGGACCGGAAATAATTACCAATGAATCGTATTTCGTTTCTGTCTTTTCATTTTTCTGGAAAGATGAAAAGCGTGACAATGCGCCAACAAATCTAGCGTTATCTGGTAAAAGATATTGATGAGCAAGGTCACCTGATAAATTGTTTTCTCCGGGTAAATCAGGAACCCAGCAGAAGGAGAATTGTTTTACATAATTGAGTGTGATTTGATGCAAAACACTTTCACCAAATGGAGATTTTATCATCAATTGGTGTAGCATCAGAACCGAGGGAACATCAGAAATACCTAATCCGTAACGATTATCTGAAATTACTCCGTCTATTATTTCTTTGCTGACAATTTCCTTTAAAAACTTTTTTTCCTCATTTATTTTCTTCAGAATTTTAGGAATGGAAAAAGCCATTTTAAAAACCATGCTTCCGTTTTCGGGATAAGCAATTTCGTAACCGGGGAAAACTATAAACTGTAGTTGGGGAAATTCTTGTTTCAATAATTCCAGCGGGCGTTTATCAGCAGCAATAATTACTACTGCGCCTTGTTTCTGCAATTCATGAATTACAGGAATGCAGCGCGTAGCATGACCAAGTCCCCAATCGAGCGGGCAAACAAGAATACGTTTTTTCGTTTTCACAGCACGAGTCTAAGAAAATATACACATTTGCATTTAATTGATTTCAAATTCATGGCGTATAAATTCAAAAACTGGGCAGGCAATGTAACCGGAACTGCTGAAAATTATTTTCAGCCTTCGGGGGAATCTGAAATAATTCAAATTGTAAAAAATGCAGTTGCAAAAAATAAAAAAATAAAATTGGTTGGTGCTGCCCATTCTTGGTCAGCACTGGCTTTACCAACACATTATCTTATTAATCTTGACAACTACAGCAAGGCTTTAAACATTGACAAAGAAAAAAAACAGGTTATCGTTCAGGCAGGAATTCGTTTAAAAAATTTGAATGTTATTCTGCGCGAAAATGGACTTTCACTCGCTAACCTTGGCTCTGTATCAGAGCAAAGTATTGCAGGAGCTACAGCCACAGGAACACACGGAACAGGAATAAAATTCGGGAACATTTCCACGCAGATTATTGGCATGAAATTGATTTTAGCGGATGGAACAGTTTTAATAATTAATGAGAACGAAAATGCAGAATTGCTGCCGGCAGTAAGAATAAACCTGGGTGTTCTGGGAATTGTATCGGAACTCACTATTCAATGCGTTGATGTTTTTAATCTTCGTGATGAATCATATGCATTACCTTTCGAAGAAACTCTTGAAAAAATTCCTGAATTAATCAAATCTACCGATCACTTAAAACTCTGGTGGTTTCCGCATGCACCATTAGTTGGTATTTACAGATATTTCAGAACAAATGAAGAATTGAAACCTCGTTCTGCGTTTCAGAAATTCATGGACGAATCGTTTTTAGTGAACGTGTTTTTTGTATTCATGCTAAGACTTGGTGACTTGATTCCTGAACTAGTTCCCGGTATCAACAAGTTGATTAATAAAATCCACTTCAAAAAAGTATCGCGCATTGAAAAAACATGGGAAGTATTTAATGTTCCCATGCCGCCCATACATTTTGAAACGGAGTATGCCATTCCGATTGAACATGCTTCGGAAGTCCTGAAAAAACTGAAAGAAATGATTGAACGCAAAAAACTTTACATCAATTTTGTGGTGGAAGTGCGCTTTGTAAAAGCAGATGATACCTGGCTTAGCCCGGCTTACAAAAGAGATGCCTGTTACATTGGCGCTTATCAATATGGCAAACGCTATTGGAAAGAATATATGACAGGGTTTGAAGAACTGATGTGTTCTTATGGCGCAAGACCTCACTGGCCTAAGGAATTTACGCCTGATTCTGAGAAAGTAAGCAAATCTTTCCCGGAATTTGAAAGGTTCAAAGAACTGAAAAATAGACTTGATTCAAAAGGCGTTTTTAATAACGCTTTAACGCATCGTTTATTTGGTTAATAAGGCTGTTAGTCTAAATCAGCGTAACGCTTGTTAATCAAAACATTGTTTCGTATTTTTACGAACTATTAAATTCAATTCTTGAAGAAGTTTTTCTTAGGATTTTTATTGTTGATGCTTTCAGCCGGAAGCATAAAAGCCACGCACCTTATGGGTGGTGAAATAACTTGGGTTTGCCTTCCAAACGGTCAATTTCAGTTTACTATGAAAGGTTACCGCGACTGTAATAGCGGAATTGTAACCATTGATGTAAGCAACGGGCTTGAAATTTTCAACTATCCTACGGTTGGATCTCCAACCTTTTCAATTCCCTTAGTTTTGGTTTCACAAACAGATATTTCACCACAGTGTAATGGCACAGGTCCAAATATAACCTGTGCAAATCCTAATGGCTCTTCTGGCGCAGTGGAAGAATTTATTTTTCAAACAGCACCTGTTACCTTAACAGGAACGCCACCGCCTGAAGGCTGGATTCTTTCATATGACGGATGTTGCCGCAACTCAGCAGTTACCAATCTTCTGAATGCCGGAAACGAAGGCTTTGTTCTCCGCGCAAAAATGTTTGCATATAACGGGCAAAACACAAACCCATGCTACGATTCATCACCGCAATTTATTGAAAAACCTGCCACCATTATTTGTGCTGGCTACCCTTTCACATATAATCACAATGCTGTTGATAGTGAATTGGATTCTCTTTCATACCAATGGAGCAATGCATTGGATGACTTTTTCGGTGCCTGGACGCCAACCAATCCTCCTCAACTTACATACATTGCAGGCTATAGCGCAACAAGCCCGCTTCCGGGTACTACACAGAACGGAGCAAATGTTCCCGCACAATTGAATGCAAACACCGGTGAAGTTTCGTTTACCTCATTTACTCCCGGAAATTTTGTAACCATTGTAAAAGTGGAAGCCTGGAAGTGCGGAATTCTGGTAGCTGAAATTTACCGCGAAATACAGGTAACTATTCTTGCAGGTTGCGCTCTGAATACCAAGCCAGCAGTACCTCCCCTCGGAGGAATTTTTACTAATTTTTCTACTACTGTAACGGCTGGTGATTTAGTCACTTTCAATTTATCGGGTGCCGATCCTGAATTTTTACCCAACGGAAATCCTCAAACTGTTAGCATTGACGCAACAGGAAGTCAATTTGGAACCGGCTACACTAATGCCGGGGCTGGTTGTCTTAACCCTCCTTGTGCAACCTTAAATCCACCACCTCAAATTTCAGGGCCTCAAGGAGCTGCCACAACTTTTACATGGCAAACAGATTGTAATCACATTGCCTACAATGATATTTGCGCCACTACCTCCAACACTTATACATTTGTATTTAGGGTAGCAGACGATTTTTGTCCAGCACCTGCTGTAAGTATCATTACAGTTTCTGTAACAGTTCAAGCTTGGGCAACTGTTCCTCCGCCTTCTCTTCGATGTGTTTCTGTACTTGCGAATGGGGATGTTCAATTATCATGGGTTCCACCGCCTGACCCTGAAAATCGATTTGACAGTTATCATATTTATGAATCAACAAGCGAGACTGGACCTTATACCGTCATTGACAGCATTTTTAATATAAACACTACTACTTATACACATATTGGTGCTGGTGCAAATACAGCTAGTCACTATTACTACATTAGAACCCGCTCAGGCTGTAATGGTGAAGTTTTTACAGAACCAACCGATACGCTGCAAAGTATTTTATTGGATGTTACAAATCCGGGGACAGGGTCGGCTGCACTTTCTTGGAATGCGCTTGCAGTTCCACTTCCAGCAACTACATACAGTGGCTATTACAGAATATACCGCGAGTTTCCAACAGGAAACTGGACACTGATAGACTCTACTCAAGGCTTAACGTATGACGATGAAATAACGTTATGCGATGCCTTCATCAATTATCGCGTGGAAATAGAAGACGATGCTGGATGTATTTCCGTTTCATCAATTGATGGTGATATATTTCAGGACTTAACACCACCGGTTTCTCCTTCCATTGATTCTGTAAGTGTAGATGTTGCAGGTGGTTTAAATCAGGCTGGAATTGGATGGAATATTAACCCTTCCGGTGATACGGAAGGTTATATTATTTATCAGAACATCAATAATTCCTGGACACCGATTGACACTGCCTGGGGGCTGAATAACACCTATTACCTGAACGGAAATTCAACTGCCGGACAAGGTTCAGAAACCTATCGCGTAGCTGCAATTGACAGTTGTGATAACACAAGTCCTTTAGGCGATATTCACAGTTCCATATTCCTTGGAGTTAATGTAGATATTTGTTTACGTCAGGCAAATCTTTCCTGGAACGCATACACAGGTTGGAGCAACGGAGTATCACAATATCAAATTTATTTTTCTGAAAACGGGGGAGCAAGAACTTTAGCCGGAAGTGTGGGTGGAACAAACACAACATTTATTCATCAAAATCTTACCGCAAATTCCATCTATTGCTATTATGTTCGTGCTATTGATACCGGATCCTCAAGATCAGCAGCATCTAATGACACCTGCGTTTTGGCAGAAATTCCTGTTGCACCTTTATATACTTATATACGCACGGTAACAGTTCCGCAAACAGGAGGGGTTGATACTTACACCTATGTTGATATTGCTGCAGATATTACCGAATATGCTATTTCTCGCTCAGAAGATAATGTGCTTTATAACATTATCGGAACTACTCCATATTCAGGTATTTCTACCATATATTATTTTGACGCTGATGCACGAAGTAATGAACGAAGCTATTACTATAAAACAATTGCTGTTGACAGTTGTGGCTCTTATGTAGATACTTCAGAATATGCACGAACAATTTTTCTAATAGCAGAAGGAAAGGCAGACCGCAAAAATTACCTGAACTGGAACAAATACGAAATCTGGCTTGGAAATGTGGCTGCATACAATATTTACCGAAGCATTGATGGAGTTTTTAATCCCATTCCTCTTGCAACGGTTAATCCCTCAGATACATTTTATGTAGACAATGTTGCGGATATTATTGAAGGTAACGGAACTTTCTGCTACTACATTCAGGCGCTTGAAGATGTAGGAAATCCTTATGGTTTTGCTGAAACAAGCACATCCAATGTTGCTTGTGCTTATCAGCTCCCTAACTTTTTTGTGCCTAACGCTTTTGCGCCCGAAGGGCTGAACAACATTTTTATTCCCGTTACACTTTTTGTAGCGGATGAAAACTATACCATGGAAATTTATACTCGCTGGGGTGAGCGCATTTTTATGACAAACGATAAATACGAAGGTTGGAACGGAATATTTGATGGCAAATTAGTTCCTCAAGGTGTATATGTATATTCATTCCACTTCCAGTCTGCTGCCGGTTTTCAATATACCAAAACAGGAACTGTAACTCTGATTAAGTAATACCGTGAAATCATTTATAGAAAAAAGTTCAGTATCTCCTGAACTGAAAAAAATAGCAGAAAAAGTTTTTAACTCAGAACGCATTTCCTTTGACGAAGGTATGCTACTTTATGAAAAAGGAGAACTTGGTTTTTTGGGAACGCTGGCAAATTACATCCGCGAAAAACGTCATGGCGATTACGTTTATTTTAATCGTAATTTTCATGTGGAACCGACAAATATTTGCGTATTTGATTGCAAGTTCTGCTCATACTCTCGGCTTCTGAAATCAAAAGAAGAAGGCTGGGAATTAAGTGAAGAACAAATTCTGGACAAGTTGAAAAGCTATGATGGAAAACCGATTACAGAAGTTCATATTGTAGGTGGGGTTCACCCGAAAATGGGACTGCATTATTTTGCCAGTCTCATAAAAAAAATAAAAGAAATTCGCCCCGATATCCATGTAAAAGCCTTTACTGCTGTAGAGTTAGAATACATGTGCAGAAAAGCAAAAGTGAGTTTTCGAGAAGGGTTGCAAATACTGAAAGAACATGGACAAAATTCATTGCCGGGAGGTGGTGCAGAAATTTTTCATCCAGAAATACGTAAGCAAATTTGTGAAGATAAATGCACAGCGGATGAGTGGCTTGAAATTCATGAAACAGCACATTCATTAGGAATGCCAAGCAATGCAACTATGCTTTACGGACATATTGAAAAATTTGAACACCGTGTTGACCACATGGAACGCCTTCGCAACTTACAAGACAAAACCAATGGCTTCAATACATTTATTCCGCTAAAATTTCGCAACAAAGACAACCAGATGTCACACATTGCAGAAGTAAGCACCATTGAAGATTTGCGCAATTATGCCATTTCGCGAATTTACATGGATAACTTCCCACACATCAAAGCTTACTGGCCAATGATTGGCAGAAATACGGCACAATTATCTCTACAATTTGGTGTAGATGATATTGACGGAACAATTGATGACTCAACAAAAATCTATTCAATGGCAGGTTCGGAAGAACAGACACCGGCGCTTACAACACAACAACTAGTGGAACTTGTAAAGCAGGTAAACCGCCATCCGGTTGAGCGCGATACGCTTTACAACATTATTACCGATTACAAGAATTACAATTTCTCAAAAGAAGAAAAAACCGTTACAGCCTGATAAATTCAGGTGTTCAATTTTTTTATTTCGGTCAATAATTCAGGTTTAACTTCCAATTGGGCTTTTTCAGAAGAAATGGTTGATGCAAATCGTTTAAGTTTTTCTGATGCTTTCAAATAGTTTTCTTTCTCAAGCATATAAAAATTAAAACGGCTGTTGTCTGATTTTTCGTGCAACTGAAAACCCAAAGTAAGATTGTAACGGATAGCGACTGAATTTTCACAACCGACTTTTGCAAAATATTTCTCTAAGCCAAAGTTTTGAAAGAAACATTCCAGCATGGCAAGCGATGCAAGAACAGGAATATGAGTTCCCAGATAATTTTTGTCCCATACAAACAAACCCGCATCAGCCGTTTTGTCTTTCCAATTAATGTGCGAAGAATGAATTAAACCGACTTTAACACCATTATAATTAATCAGAAAATAGAAATCAGAAATAGGATTTAATGAATAATACCAATCCTTCTGCTCCTCTTCTGATATGAATTTCTGGTATTCCATAACACTGCTTATTTCTTTTGAATTACGCCAGTAGCGAACCAATTCAATATCTTCAAGTGTAAGTTGCGAAAGTGTAATCCCGAAATTGCGGATAATCATCAGAGAACGGTTTTCACGGTATAAGATGGTTTTCCTGTTTCACCAATATAAAGTCTGCGGATGTATTCGCCAATAATACCCAAGCTGAACAGAATCAACCCGGTTGAGAAAAAAATGGAAACAATAAGCGTTGTAAAACCCAACTCAGCTCCATAATTATACTTCATGAAGATAAAATAACACACAAAACCAAGACAGATAAGTGCAGACAATAAACCAAACCAGGAAATTATTTTCAAAGGAAATGCAGTATAACCAACAATCAACTTCAGCGTTATTTTAAATAGTTTAAAAAGTGTATAGCCTGATTGTCCTTCTTTGCGAGGCAAATGTTCTACTACAACATGTTCAATATTATCAGTATGCCAGGCAAGAATTTCGTCTAGAAAAAACATGCGATAATTGCGTGAAATGACTTTCTCCGTTACGGAAGAGTTGATGAGCTTAAACGAAGAACCTTTGCCTGAAGTATTTGCAAAATTTTTAAAAATCTTTCCGACAAACCAACTGCCTGCGTTACGAATTAGTGAATGTTCTTTCTTCTCGTAGTATCCGTAAACCAGTTCCGATCCTGTATTTTCCTGAGTATGTAAAAGCTTCTCTATTTCTTCGGGAGGTGTTTGCAAATCATCATCAATAGTTATAACCCACTCACCTTTTACAAATGTTAATCCGCAAAAAAGCGCATTGTGTTGACCATAATTTTGAGTGAGTTTAATCGCTGTAATCGTTTGTGGACTTTGTTTCTTCAACAGTGAGAGCACTTCCCAGCTTTTATCTGCACTTCCATCGTCAACAAAAATAACTTCGAATGTTTTTTGTTTTTTAATAAAGAATTTCTCAATCCTCTGGTAAAGTTCTTTCAGCGTTTTTTCGCTGTTATAAACCGGAATAACTATTGAAAAGTCCTTCTTCTCCATTTAGATTTCTATTAACGGAAGACAAGTCATTTTATCTGTTTCTAAAATAGCTGTGCCCCACGAAAGCCCAACGCCAAAACCTGAAAGCAGCAAAGATAATTTTTCGTTTGTAAGTCGGTAACGTAGTTGAGTTACAAGTGTTGTTGGAATAGAAGCCGAACTTGTATTTCCAAAGTCTTTCAATGAATAGGGAACTTTTTCCGGGTCTAAAGCAAGTTTCTTTCTGATTGCTTCATTCATCAATAAATTAGCCTGATGAAAAACAATATAATCAACATCTTTAGTTTCTTTTCCGCAGAAGGTAAGTAGTTGTTTTGCATCAGTGGCAACTTCGCGTAAAGAAAAATTAAACACATCCACCCCATTCATTATTAAATGGGTTTTGTTGCGCTCAATACCATCAGATATTTTTTGAAATTCAACGGAGGCAGGAGTAAACTTGCTTTTCATTCCGCCATCTGGAATGATAATAGCATTATAGCCTTCACCATCATTATGCAGACTGAAATGGATTTTATTCTCATCACCGCAAACCTCTAATACTGTTGCGCTGCCTGCATCAGAAAAAATTGGTGACGTGCTCTTGTCTTTTTCTGAAACAACTGAAGAAGAAACATCACCAACCAATAACAATCCCCTTTTTGCGCCAGTTGTTTTTAGTAAGGATGACATAACCGAAAGTCCATATACATAGCCGGAGCAACCCAGATTAATATCAAGTGCAATGCAGGTTTTTGGTAATCCCAGACGATGTTGCAATCTGATAGCAGTTGGGGGAATAATCCAGTCAGGAGTTTGGGTAATAAATAGTAAAACACCTATTTCAGATTTATCGCAATTCATTTCATGCAGCAATTTTTCAGCTGCTTCAAAACAAAGGTCAGATGCAGTTAGTCCTTCAGGTGCTATTCTGCGATTTTCTATTCCTGTGGTTTTAATGAACAGTTCCTTTTCCTTGACTGTTGCAAACGGATAATCGTGATTAGATACCTTTTGTTTCGGCACGCTAACCGCAAGTCCGCTTAGTTTTATGCCTGAAACAGTAAACACAGATCAGATTTATAAGTTAGGAATTAAGCACTGCCTTTTTGCTCTGAACAACAGAAAATAAATCAGATACAGTTAAACAATCGTGCAAATTTTCTGCAGTGAGTGTTACTCCATATTCAGAATCAATCATTGCAATCAGAATTAATGCCTGCATAGAATTCCAGGCATCTAATAGTTTAAAAACAGTATCAGGCTTAATTGTGCCAGGGGCTATATCAGCCAATTCGGCTTCAAATATTTTTATAAAATCTTCGAGTTGCATTTGCAGTAAAAAAGCAAAGATAATTTTTAAACCTAAATAGCATTAATGATTAAGTATATTAAAGGAATCCTGACCGTAATTCTAAGACAAGAGCCTTAAACTCTCTTTATAATCGCGAGGAACAAAGCCAATTCTTTTTAAGTCGTCTGAAAAGTCAAACGTTCTGGGCGCCTTTAATCCAAGCAGGTTTTCTTTGCCAACTCCTGTCTTTATTCCCAGCAGTTGGGTAAGTGTAAGCAGTTTCTCCAAAAGAGTAAAAGAGATGTTGAACATCAGAACCTTTTTATTCAGTGTCTTTGCCAATTCTTTGTAAAAATCGCGGTAAAGAACAGGATTAAGTTCTGCAACCGTAAATGCTCCATTCAGGTTTTTACTGACAATGATTTCTGTTGCTTTCAACAAATCCGAAATGTGAACAGAATAAAGTGGTTGCGTGCCTCCGTCAATCAGGGGTATAATTCCTTTTGACTGAATGTGTTTTACCATTTGCAGAAACAAACCGCCATTGCCGATTACCAATCCTGGACGGATAACAGCATCGTCAGGACCATAAAATTCTTTTTCCAATTGAAGTTTTTGTTGTCCGTAAGCTGAGAGCGCAGCGGGATGTGCCGACATGCTGCTGAAGAATATATTTTTCTTCACGCCTGCCTTGCGTGAAGCCTGCAGCAATCTTTTGGTTCCTTCTATGTTGGTGCTTTTTGCTTCTTCACCTTTTAAATAAGCACAATGAATAAAGACTGTTACCTCTTTAAAAAGATTGGTGTCGGGATTAGCTTCAAGATTAAACAGTCTGTATTCAACATCTTTTAAAGCAGCAGCAGGAAGACTGCGGCAAAAACCGATTACGCGATAACCCTGCTGAACAAAATGAGCACACAACTGCGAGCCGATGAAGCCTGTTGCGCCTGAAATTGCTATTGTTTGCTTCGCGTTCATTTAGTTTTGCTTCAATGCATTTTGTGCAACGTTATGCGCGTTTGCCATCAGGCTTAGTGTTAACCCTTTTGCAGGAAGAAAACGAAATCCCGAACCATCGGCAACAAAGATATTTTTAGTTCCGTGCAGTTTTCCATCGGGAGAAAGAGAGAATGGCTTTTCTTGTTTTTCAAAGGGAAGAACTCCTGAATAATGAATGCTGGAGCCCATCCCGGGGTCAATCATTTTTACGGGATAAGCACCGAGTTTGCTCATTGCTTTTTTGAACAGGCTGTTGCGGTCGGTGATTTTTTGTTTCTCTAATCCGCTTAAGAGGTATTCTGCCTGCAGGCTGTCGCCTGAGATTTTTGTAGTGTCTTTTCTGAGGCTCAATGATTTTCTACCTCCGCTTTTTTCGGGGTGAAAGAGGCCCATGATGACAAAGGCTGGCATGAGAAAATTCATGAGCGAAATTCCATCGCGGAAATTTACAGGTGCTTCTTTGATGATGCGGAAGAGCATCAGCGATTTATAGCTGTAAAGCGAAGCCATGGCGATGTCATCGCCTTGCATATTGTTATCGTGGAAGAGTGAGAGCTGTGCAAAGCCGGAAGTGTTGCGCTCAAACGTTTTGCCAAGTTGCGAAACATTAATGCATGGAAAGTAAGCGTAGGGATTGCAGAGCAGCGGCAGTGTTTGATTTTCTTCAGGGAATGAACGCAGAACGATGCGGGCTGTTCCGAGCACACCGGGAGCAAGCACCAGTTTTTGTGTGCGGAAAATCTCTTCTTCGTTTTTTGCTTTGTTCCAGGTTATGATTTCCACATCACCGTTTTCGAGTTGTTTGAATTGCTTAACGATGATGCCGCCTTTGTAAGAGAAGTTGCTTTTCTTTTTCAATTCGTTTACAGTAATCCAGGGGCGGTAGGCACTCTGGTCTTTGTCGGAATAAAAGTCTAAGTCTTTTGGCTGATAGGCTTTGCGGTGGTCCTTATCCTTTGTAATTAAAGCGAGCGCGGTTCTTCCGAGGAAGAAATTATTCTGCGCGAACCATTGTTTTTTGCGGTTGTAGTTGGTGCGCAACTGTTCCTGATTGCTGTCGACAGGAGCCGGTGGCATGATGTTACTGAGGTGTGCAGTGGTGTAGGCAGTGATATCGTCCTGCGCGCCCGAGATTCCGATGCGGTTGGCAACGGTCTGGTAAGCTGCTTTCATTTTTGAGGCATCAAGGCCTGCTGCCTCTAATTCTTTGTCGGTGAAAACGCAGGAGCCGAGACCCCAGCCATTGCCCAGACCACCGTAGGCAAGGCTTTCGACCGGGAAGAAGGTTTGTGAAGCTATTTCAAGGAATTTCTCCACTTCCTTTACCATGTATTTGCGCGGAGGCGTGAGTTGAGAGCCACTACCAATGTTGGCCCATGAAATGCTTTCGAATTTTTTGCCGAGGAGGTAATCGCTCTGGGCTTCTTCGGTTTGGCGGATGGAGGTGAAATCTTTTTCGGGAATTAGTTTTTCGTAGGTGTCGTCTGTATTTCCGGCATCGAGCATGAGGACGTTTACTCCGGCTTCGACCAATGTTTGTGCAGCCATTGCACCTGTGCAACCCGAGCCGACAACGATATAGGGATGCACCTCGCTCATGCCAGTTTAACAAGTATAACACCGAACACACCAGTGAAGGCGGCACGTATTCCGTGGAAAAAGAAGGATAAGAATGTTTGTTTGCTTTTTTCATTCATGGATGAAGAGAGCAGGGGAAAGTATTGTGGCTGCGTTTCGAGGATGCAGAGGATGATGTAGATGTTTTTGCGGTAGGGCGAAAGCGGTTGTGTGAGCGCCAGACCAGCGTCAATAAAGGGAATGAGAAAAGGGAAACGTTGTGAGAGCTTGTGTAAACGGTTTTCTTTTTTGCTGAATTCCAGCTGATGATGAGCGATTGCTGCACTGTATAATTCCAATGAGCGGGCATCGGGATTTTTGCGGCTGAGGTAACGGAAATAGATTTCAGGCTGCATTTTGTTTTTCGCTTGATTGTTGCTTTGCGCGCATATTTGCCAGTTCCTGAGTGAGGCGTTTATTTTGTTCCTGCAGTTTGGAAACTACTACCGAAAGATGCAGGAGGTAAATTAATATGGCTGCAATGGCTGCGGTGAAAATAAGGTTGGGCGGATCATAGACCTGAAGAAAATGGCTGATGGTTTCGAAGCCCTGACGCCAGAATGAAAAGAGAACGAGAAAGAGTGTACTGAAAATCCAGACGATGGCGTATTCTTCGCGGAGGCGGCCTTTTATAATGAGGCGGACAATGAAGATGAGCAGGAGAACGCTGAGGATGATGGTTATGATTTGAATTCTTGGCATGACTTACTTTTTAGATTTCAATCTCAAATATGTGAAAAAAATCGCCAGCGTAACCTTAAACATATAATAAACCGAACCCGCTGTGTTGATGGAAGAAACGCCACCCTGCCGCTCATTCATTTGCACGGGAAACTCACCGATGTTAAGATTATTTACTGCATACAAAACAATAGCTTCGGGTTCGGGATACTCATCAGGATAATACTCACTAACTATTTCCAGGGCTTTGCGGTTAAGCATGCGCATACCCGAAGTAGAGTCTTTTATACTAACGCCTACGAGCCATTTATTCAGATGATGAAAATAATTGATTCCCATTCTACGCGCAAGCGTTGATTGAAAACCTTCGTTGGTAAGAAAGCGGCTGCCGATAATAACGTCTAAGTTTTTTGCTTTCAGTTCTTGCAGCATTAGCGGAATATATTGGGGCGGATGTTGTCCGTCACCATCAATTTGTATGACATAGTCAAAACCGTTTTCAAGCGCAAAAAGAAAACCCGTTTGCACCGCACCGCCAATACCCAGATTAACGGCAAGATGAACAGCAATGCAATCGGCTTTGTCAATCAGTTCGCCTGTGCGGTCTTTTGAGCAATCGTTTATGACAAGCGGAATGTAGCGGTTTTCGGAAGCGGAACTATTGAGTGAATTGACCGAAGCAATAACAGCTTCTATAGCACTTTCTTCGTTATAAGCAGGAATGATGACGGCTATCTTCTGCTGCATAGTTTAAATCGGAAACACAAATCGTGAGAACGTAATTGCGAGCGATAGCGAAGCAATCTCATCTGTTTCTGAGATTGCTTCGGGTGAAAAACCCTCGCAATGACGAACGTGCTGAACAACTTTAAATAGTGGCAACATATTCTCTGTTTATTTATATCAATCCTTCACGAAGTAAATCATGTAAGTGAATAAAGCCTGCGAATTTTTCATTTTCTGTAACAACTAGTTGCGAGATATTATTGTCGCGCAGAATTTTCAGCGCTTCAACCGCCATTGCCGTTACCGAAATGGTTTTAGGATTTTTATTCATGATGTCGGCAGCCCTCAGGTTGCTGATGTTTTCATCGCGTTCCATCATTCTGCGCAAATCGCCATCTGTAATAATGCCGACAAGTTTATCTCCGTCAAGCACTGCAGTTGCACCCAATCGATTTGATGAAATTTCAAGAATTGCTGTTTTTATTTTGTCGCCAACATTAACTTTTGGCATTGCATTGTGCTTATAAATATCAGCAGCGGTAAGATAAAGTTGCTTTCCCAGCGAACCACCCGGATGAAAGCGTGCAAAATCTTTGCTTGAAAAATCGCGGCATTTTAACAGGCAAACAGCAAGTGCATCGCCCAACGCCATCTGAGCAGTAGTGCTGGATGTAGGTGCCAAATTATTAGGACAGGCTTCTTTTTCAACTGTTGCATTCAAAACAAAATCTGCCTGCTGTGCAAGAAATGAATCGGTGTTGCAAACCAATGCAATTAATTTATTGCCACTATTTTTAAGTAATGGAACCAATACTTTTATTTCAGGAGAGTTTCCGCTTTTTGAAATGCAAATGACTACATCATCGGTTTGTATTGTTCCCAAATCGCCATGTACCGCATCCGCAGCGTGCATAAAACTGGCAGGAGTTCCTGTAGAATTCAGCGTTGCCACAATTTTATTGGCGATGATTGCACTCTTCCCAATTCCGGTTACAACCACTCTTCCTTTTGAATAAAAGATACTTTCTACCACTTTTACAAAACCTGAATCGATGAACGGAATGAGGTTTCGCACGGAATCTGCCTCTATTGCTAAAGTTTCACGGGCTATATGTATGAGTTCATCGGCACTTTTCACGGGCAAGTAGAATTTTTAAAAAATGTTTGATTGAAAAGAATGTAATTTTGGCAAAAGACTTATATTAGCATTTGGAAAAATCAAATTTGTACAAAAGTATTTAATAAACAATAAAAGAAATGAATGTTGAATTAGAAGTGCCGTTGGCGGATTATCTTGAAAAGTATTTTGGTTACAAAACATTTAAAGGTGAGCAGGAAGCAATTATCAATAATGTGCTTGCCAATAAAGATACATTTGTAATTATGCCTACAGGAGGTGGTAAGTCATTGTGCTACCAGCTTCCAGCATTAATTAAACCAGGCACAGCCATTATTATTTCACCTCTGATTGCCCTGATGAAAAATCAGGTTGATGCTATCCGCAACTATGGTTCGGAGGTTGGCATTGCTCACTTCCTTAATTCATCGCTTAACAAAGCAGAGATTACCAAAGTAAGAGAAGATGTAACTGCAGGAAGAACAAAAATGTTGTATGTGGCTCCTGAGTCGCTTACTAAGGAAGAAAACGTTGAGTTCTTTAAAAAGATAAATGTATCGTTTGTAGCCATTGACGAAGCACACTGTATTTCGGAGTGGGGACATGATTTCCGTCCTGAATACCGCAGACTGCGTCCTATTATTGAAGCAATTGGAAAGGTTCCTATTATAGCTTTGACTGCTACTGCAACTGAAAAAGTGCAGCAAGACATTCAGAAAAACTTAGACATGATGGATGCCAAGCTATTCAAAGCCTCCTTCAACCGTCCAAACTTATATTACGAAGTACGCGCAAAAAACGGGGAAGTGATTAAAGACATAATCCGTTACATTAAGAAACACCCGGGCAAGTCAGGAATTATTTATTGCCTGAGCCGGAAAAAAGTAGAAGAGATTGCTCAAACACTGCAGGTAAATGGTGTGCGTGCACTACCTTATCACGCAGGGCTGGAAGCTCCGGTAAGAGCGCAAACTCAGGATAAATTCCTGATGGAAGATATTGAAGTAATTGTAGCTACCATTGCTTTTGGAATGGGAATTGACAAGCCGGATGTACGCTATGTTATACACCACGATATTCCAAAAAGTCTTGAAGGTTATTATCAGGAAACTGGCCGTGGTGGACGAGATGGTGGCGAAGGAAACTGCGTTGCATTCTATCACTACGATGATATTGTGAAACTGGAAAAATTCATGAAAGGAAAACCAATTTCTGAACAGGAAATTGGCAAACAGCTTTTGTTAGAAACAGTTTCATACGCAGAGTCATCTGTGTGCCGCAGAAGACAGTTGTTACATTATTTTGGTGAAGAATACAAAGAAGAAAACTGCGGCAACTGCGATAACTGCAATAACCCGCGCGAAAAATTTGAAGGAAAAGAAGCAGTAGAATTATTGCTGGAAGCAGTACTGGCTGTTAAAGAAAAATTCAAAGCAAAACACATTGTTCAGGTTTTAACAGGAATTGAAAACTCTGCTATCAAATCATACAAACACGACCAATTAGAAGTGTTTGGCGAAGGAAGCGAGGAAGACGAAAAGTACTGGAATGCTGTAATCCGTCAATCTTTGATTAACAGATTTCTGGTTAAAGACATTGAAAGCTACGGATTATTAAGTGTTAGCGATGAAGGGAAGAAGTTCCTTAAAAAGCCTTATTCCATTATGCTTACCAAAGACCACGACTATGATGGCGATGGTGAAGATTCAGATGATGATATAGTAGCAGGAGGACAAAAAGGTGGTGGCGGTGATGAGGCTCTTTACAAAATGTTGAAGGACTTAGTATTGAAAGAAGCAAAAAGAGCAAAGCTACCCCCATACGTTATTTTTCAGGAAACATCGCTGGAAGAAATGTCTATCAATTATCCTATAACTATTGATGAACTTTCAAAAATTGCAGGGGTTGGACCAGGGAAAGCTGCAAAATTCGGGAAGCCTTTTATTGAATTGATTGGCAAATATGTTGAGGAGAATGAGATAGAACGCCCGATGGACATGATTGTGAAATCGGTGGTGAATAAATCAGGATTGAAAGTTTATATCATTCAAAATATTGACCGAAAGCTACCACTGGAGAGCATTGCAAAGAGCAAGCAACTTAGTTTCAGTGAACTTTTAGATGAAATTGAACGAATAGTTTCATCAGGAACAAAAGTTGACATCAGTTATTACATAAGAGAAAATGTTGATGAAGAGAAACAACGTGAAGTGCTTGATTATTTTAAAGAATCAGATTCGGATTCAATAGGTGATGCGTTGAGAGAATTGGGTGAAGATGATTATACTGAAGAAGAAGTAAGGTTAATGAGAATCAAGTTTATTTCGGATTTCGGGAACTAAGAATGAAATCATTGTAAAATAAAAAAGGGCAACTAATCAGTTGCCCTTTTTTATTTCAGATCCTTTAAGAATTTCCTTTAATCCTTTTGTAATCCTGTATCAGAAAGTGATACCAGATAACACCGAAGGCATAAAGTGTTGCCGTAATGAGAAAAACTTTAGAATAAGAGAAGTCCATTTCGCGCAAAGTTTTAAAAATTCTTGAACTAATAAACCAACTACCCGACCAGATTGCCGTTGTCATAGCGCTTACTATTTCGCGGTTACGCTGACCAACATAATTCATAACCAGTTCTGAAGTCATTGGAGCAGCCATGTTCATGAGAGGTGTGCGCATTACATAAAACAAAACAGCAAGCGGCATTGCAAAAATCCAATCATTATACCATTCCGTTGAAGCAAGTAAAACTAAAGCAAGAACGGCAAGTGATTGCGAAAGTGTAATTGCATAGTTATAACCCCACCTGCGTTTTACATGCGGAACTGCAACAGCACCAATAAAAACAAAAATGCCGGAAAGAGATCCAATAACAGAAAAACGATTGTAATCCAAACCATGAATTTTATAGAAGAAAAGACTAATAAAAGGTATTGTTAATCCAGCACCTGTAGCAATAATAAGCGTTGGAATAAGCGCTTTAATAATCAAGGTCCAATCAAAATCACTCAGGTCGGTTCTGCGCGAAGTAATAGCCGGAATGTTTTCTGTTCTGCTGATTTTCATTGCAAAAAAGAACGCTAAAAAACCACCAAAGGAAATGAGGTATAGAATTAGTTTTTCGTCAAATATAGTTGGCGCAAAATTGGAAAGAGCAAATATGATGGCGCCTGCAATAATAGTTCCAAGGCTTCCTGTTGCGTAGCTAAGTGAAATAGCTTCACTCAAGGTTTCCTGTTTTGAGTTGCGCAAAATAAAAGGCAAAGAACTTACGGTGATAAGATTGAATGCAACTCCCCAAAAGAAAAGAGAAATATGAAGAAGTGAATTATTATGAAACTGGATGGCATAAACTATAAGAATTGAAAAAACAGGAACAACAATTCCTGAAGCAAGAATAAGCGGTCGAAGTTTTCTGCCTTTAATATAAAGACCGAGTGGCAGAGCAAATGCGATTACACCAAGAAAACGGTAAGAAATAAAACCTGCTGCTTCATGATCAGGATAACCCATCTTATCCATATAGATAAGTAGTATAAGAAAGAAAGCAGCGTTAATGATGTGAAGAAAAAGTTCTGATATAATAAGAAGTTTAACTTCGTTTGAAATCTGTAAATAACGTTCAACTATGCTTCGCATACATTGATAATTTTCTCAATATCATCAGGTAACAACCATTGAATTTCTTTGTCTTTGCGAAACCATGTTAGTTGGCGTTTTGCATATCTGCGGCTGTTTCGTTTTACTAACTCTACTGCTTCATCTAATGTTGTTTTACTTTCAAAGAAATCAAAAAACTCTTTATAGCCGACAGTTTGCAATGCGTTTAAGTGTTTTTTTGGAAGAAGATTTTTTGCTTCTTCTACTAATCCCGCATTCACCATTTCATCAACACGTGTATCTATTCGTTTGTAAAGCACATCACGCGGAAGTTCAAGTCCAATTTTAATAATTCTGAAATCTCTTTGATTGACTATACCTTTTCTGAAAGATGAATATGGTTTTCCACTTCCTATACATACTTCCAATGCCCGCATCAAACGTTGTGGATTAGCGAGGTCAATCTTTTCAAAATAATCAGGGTCTAGTTCTTTTAATTTTTTTTGAAGCGACTCAATTCCCTTCTCATCATATAAACTCTGTAATTGTTTACGGATTTCAGGGAAAGAATTTGGAACTTTATCAAAACCGTTGCAAACAGCATCAATATAAAGTCCTGATCCACCAACAAGAATTACATATTTATTTTTCTGAAAAAGTTTATCTAATAAAGCCAAAACATCTTTCTCAAAAGCACCTGCATTGTAGTCTTCATCAAGCGTTCGCGATGCAATGAAATGATGTGTTACTTCTTTCAACTCTTCTTCAGATGGCGGAGCAGAACCAATTTTAAGTTCTTTATAAACCTGTCGCGAATCTGCAGAGATTATTTCTGCATAAAAATATTTAGCAAGTTGTATAGCAAGTTTTGTTTTTCCGGAAGCAGTTGGACCGCAAACTACAATAAGGGTTCCGCTCATCAGGAAAATTATTTTCAGACTTCTTCGTCAGAAACCATGTCTTCAAAGCCACCCTCCTCGCCTTCTCCGAATTCACCTTCTGCAAGGTCCTCGCCTCCTTCAGACACTTCTGTTTCTCCATCAGCTGTAATTTCAACTTCACCCTCGGGTAAATCAGCTGCATCAGCAATTAAAGAATCTGCTTCTTCCAAATCATCTTCACTTGGCTCATCAATGGAATCAAGATTTGCCATTTTTTCATCAAATTCAGCAAGTTCAGGATCAAGGAAAACAGCTTTTGTTTCTTCTTTAATACCATTAAGCATGTTAAAAAGCAGTTTTGGAAATTCACCTGCTGTAGCTGCTGTCCTTGGATAAATTGTTTTTGGACTATCAGGAAGAATTTTCATCAATTCAACAAGAAAAACAACTTCTGTTAGGGCACGAACCGCATATAAAAAACGCTGATGAGGATCGTCAATAAATTTTACCAATCGCTGTTTCCCTCCAGCTACATCATCGGCTTTTGTTTCTTTTGGAAAAGCAACCACATCAGCTACTTTATGCCATTTGTCGTCACTTACATAAAAAACAGAATCCCAGTCTTTGCCAATACTGTAAGCGTTAAGAATCGCCTGCCTAAAATCCATAAAATTCTGCGTTGAACTTATTTCAACATCACGATGCACCTGATCATCATCCTCAAACGTTACTCTGAATTTATATACTGCCATTTTATATTTTTTGTCTTTAATAGAATAATGCCCGAAAATAGTTATTTCAGCAAAACCGAAAATTTATTTCTGAAAAAATCAGTATTAAATTACCGCTTTCAAACCAAGTTCAGCGCCTTTCATAAGCATGAATTTATGAGCCGCTTCAAAATTGTTTCCTATTTCCCCGTCAAGAATAGCTTCGCGGATAGCATTTTTAATAATTCCGATTTCACGACCCGGCTGGAGATTGAATGCTTTCATAATTTCCTCACCCGATACTGGTGGTTGCCAGTTGCGCAGATTATCCTTCTCTTCTACTTCTTTTAATTTCTGCCTTACAATTTCAAAATTCTTGAGGTAGCGCTGAACCTTTTTATCGTTTTTTGAAGTAATGTCAGCTTCGCACAAGGTCATCAAATCATCAATATCATCCCCAGCTTCGAACAATAACCTACGAACTGCCGAATCGGTTACAACTTCCTTGGAAAGCACAATTGGTCGTAAATGCAGCAAAACAAGTTTCTGAACATATTTCATCTTCTCATTCAGAGGAAGTTTTAATTCAGTAAATATTTTTGGAACCATTCTAGAACCTTTGTCTTCATGTCCGTGAAAAGTCCATCCGATATTGTTCTCAAAGCGTTTTGTTGCTGGTTTTGCTATATCGTGAAGTATGGCAGACCATCGCAGCCAGAGATTATCGGTATTTTTTGAAATATTATCCAACACCTGTAACGTGTGATAAAAATTGTCTTTGTGTGAAATTCCATCTTTTATTTCCACACCATGCAACTTAACCATTTCAGGAAAAATCAAGTGAAGTAATTTGGAATCGAACAGTAATTTAAAACCAACTGAAGGAACAGGTGATAGAATGATTTTGTTTAACTCATCTACAATACGCTCTTTTGAAACAATGCTAATTCGTTCTGCATTCCTGCAAATAGAGAGAAAAGAATTTTCTTCTATTATGAAATTATGCTGTGAAGAAAAGCGAACTGCTCGCATCATTCGCAAGGGATCATCAGAGTAAGTTATATCAGGATTAAGCGGTGTACGTATAATTTTATCTTCAATATCTTTTTGTCCACCAAAAGGATCAAACAACTCACCAAAATTTTCTTTTTGTAAACTCAGTGCAAGAGCATTCATTGTAAAGTCTCTGCGGTTTTGGTCGTCTTCCAAAGTGCCAGGCTCTACATCCGGCTTTCGTGATTCTCCACGATACGACTCTTTTCTGGCTCCCACAAACTCAATTTCCAAATCACCAAACTTGACGTTAGCTGTTCCGAAGTTTTTAAAAAAGGAATAATGACTGTCTCTCAATTTTGCGGAGACTCTTTTAGCGAGTTCAATGCCGTCACCGGAAGTAACAATATCAATGTCTTTGGATTCTTTTCCGAGAAAAATGTCACGAACAAAACCACCAATCACATAAGCGTGAATGTTAAGTTCTTCAGCCGTTTCTGATATGACAGAAAAAACAGGGTTATATAAATGCTTTTTCAAAAATTACTTCCTGATGATTTGAATTTCTCCCTTAATACCAACCTTAATAATGGATGAAGGACTGGCTGGGGTTTTCTCTTCTTGGCGCAAATTTACCACATAATCAACAGCGTTTATTATCTCTTCATCAACATCAGAAAAATTCTCGGGAGAAGCATTTCCACTGATATTAGCCGAGGTTGAAACCAAGCCATTATCAAACGCCCGGATAAGACCCTTACAGAAAAGATCAGAAGTAATACGAATGGCAATACTCTTGTCAGGACCGATCATATTTTGTGCAACATTTTTCCCTTCAGGATAAACAACGGTAAGTGGTTTATCACTGTATTGCATGAGTTCCCATGCCATTTCAGGAACAGTTTTTACATAGCGCAAAAGACGGGCATCATTATCAACAAGCAATACCAGACTTTTAGAGGAGTCACGTTTTTTAATTTTGAAAATTTTATCAACTGCGGCAGCATTAGTACAATCACAACCTATTCCCCAAACAGTATCTGTGGGATATAAAATTGTTCCGCCTGAATGCAGCGCTGCAAGGGCATTGGTTAATTCTCGATCAAGTATTTTTTTATCAGGTTGCATAAATTAGTTATTCAAAGAAAGTAAAAAACATCTTCGGGCCTGATACTTTCTGAACATTTAAAATGTTTCTCAGGACATGAAATTTTTCCATGTAAACCACAAGGACGGCAGGAAAGATTTTCTTTTGTCTGCGCAATAAATGATTTATCGCTCAACGGCCCGAAACCAAATTCAGGAATAGTTGAACAAAACACAGCAGTTACTGAAGCATTAACAGAAGAAGCCAAATGCAACGGAGCAGAGTCATTTACATAATTCATTGTTGCGTCTTTCATCAATGCCGCAGATTCTAAAAATGAGAGTTTTCCGGAAAGATTGATAACTCTCTTCCCAATTTCATGAGAAGTGATAGCTGATTTTATTTCTTCACACAACGAAAAATCTGAAGGAGCTCCCAACAAATAAACATTTTGTTCAGTAGGAATCAGGTTAATCAACTCCACCCATTTATGAGTACTCCATTGTTTGGTAAACCAAACAGAGGCAGGAGCAATACAAACATATTTTACATTTTTATATTCTAAAACTTTTTGAAAATCTTTATGAGATGGATAAAGTTTCGGACTTGATGGTTTACTATTAGTTATTGATGAAATCAATTGTTGGTTGCGATTTACTTCATGGGTTCCATCTCCAATTTTGTGTATATATTTTTGATTGAATAAAAATGAAAGTGGATTTTTATCAAAGCCAATTTTATTCTTGGCACCTGAAAATGCGGTTATAAATCCAGAACTTGCAAAACGGTGAAGATTGATGATATAATCATATCTCCCTTGTCTTACTTCACTTAGTATTCTCAGAATTTCAGAAAGTTTATTTTTTTTCTTATCCCAGACTAATACTTTACTTAAAAACGGATGTGTAGCAAAAAGGCTTTCATTTCCTTTTCGCAATAAAAAATCAATCTGTGAAGTTGGATGAAATTCATGCAACTTTTCCACTACTGCTGAAGCGAGTATAACATCGCCCGGAAAAGCTGTCTGAATTACAAGAAATTTCATTTACACCGCCACATTATGTTCACGCAACGCATCATTCAGCGAAGTTTTTAAATCAGTGCTTTCTTTGCGCTGACCGATTATTAATGCACAAGGAACCTGAAAGTCTCCTGCCGGAAATTTCTTGGTGTATGAACCTGGAATAACCACTGAACGTGAAGGAACAAAACCTCTATGCTCAATTGGTTTTTCACCTGTAACATCTATAATTTTGGTTGATTTTGTTAGCACCACATTTGCACCAAGAACTGCTTGTTTTTGCACATGAACGCCCTCTACAACAATGCAGCGTGAACCAATGAAACAATCATCTTCAATAATTACAGGAGCTGCCTGAACCGGCTCCAGAACACCGCCAATTCCAACACCTCCACTGAGGTGAACATTTTTACCAATTTGTGCACATGAACCAACTGTAGCCCATGTATCCACCATTGTTCCTGAGTCAACATAAGCACCTATATTTATATAGCTGGGCATCATAATTACTCCTTTTGCAACAAAAGAACCAAAGCGTGCAATGGCGTGGGGAACAACACGAACTCCAAGCGCAGCGTAATTTTTCTTTAACGCAATTTTATCGTGAAATTCAAATGGCCCAACCTCAATTGTTTCCATTTTTTGAATAGGGAAATAAAGTATAACTGCTTTTTTCACCCACTCATTTATCTGCCAGCCATTAGGTGTTGGTTCAGCTACACGCAGTTCTCCTTTATCAAGAAGATTGACAACTTCATTGATTGTTTCGCGGGTTTTAGGTTCCGAAAGTAATTCGCGGTTGTTCCACGCATTTTCAATTATCTGCTTCATATATTTTTGTGAGATAGTTTGCGAAAATAAGGATTAAGAGCAATTATTTGTCAGACAGAATTTTCAAAGAATCTGGACCTGCATTAAATAACAAATCCAGAATACTCAGATTGGGAATAAAGCCATGGCGTTCTTCAAACACTTGATTATATTGAAAAACAGTAGGTAAAACCACATCACACTTTCTTAAATCAAGAACAAATGTTTCATAATCTGAAACATATTTTTTAGTGAAATTAATATTGTTATCAGCTTTTAACAATTTCATTATAACCTGATGCAGCGAGATATTTAGATCAAATAATAATTCTGTTTTTGTTTCAAAAAATGACTGAAACTCATGAGCATAATATTCAAAATAGGGTGAATTTCTATATGCCGAAACTATTGAACGCCAATGAATTTTCTGCCAGTCCTCTTTGTAAGTTATTTTTACTTCATGAATAGGAATATGATTTCCCCTTTTTTCAACTGGAACGGACAGTAGTTGCTTGCCATTTGCACCATAAATTTCACACCGACTGCGAAAGGTTTGCTTAATGAAATTTTCCTCTTTTTCAAAAACAAACTCTTCAGATTGAAACATAGCTGCATATATCCCAACAGGTGCAAAATAACATACAGGAACAACAACTAAGTCAAATGATTTCATCAATAATCAAAGACTTAAAAATTACTAACTTGGCACTTTAAAATATCCATTTTCATGAAGGCAAATTTACTTTTCTTCTTTCTAACATTTTTTATTTTCTCAGGTGATTTATTTTCACAAGATCTTCCAAATGTCATGACAGAGGAAGAGCAATTGCTGATGCCTGCCTACCTGCAGTCCCGCTCTGCAAAATCAATTAGCCACCCGCCAACATCACCTGTGCGGGCTATGGCTGAATGGGAAGAAATAAGCGGTTTATGTATCCGCTGGACCTCAAGCCAGCAAACCATTTTGCGGCAAATTGTTGTTGCTGCTAAACTTGAAACAATTGTTTACATTGTTTGCAGCGATTCAAATTCTGTAAGAAGCTACCTTACTTCAAATGGTATCAATTTTACCAATATCAGATTTCTTCAAAAACCTTCTGATAGTATTTGGATGCGCGATTACGGTCAATGGAATGTTTATAAAAATGATGTGGATTCGCTTTACTTAATTGATTGGATTTACAATCGGCCACGACCAAATGATGATGCCGTTCCTTCACACATTGCCACTGCAACGGGGTTACCACTTTATGAAATGGCAACTTCGCCAAATGATTTAACTCATACAGGTGGAAACTACATGGTTGATGGATGGGGAACAGCATTTTCATCAAAGTTGGTTTTAAATGAAAACTCAGGAAAAACTGAAACTGAGATTAATACCATCATGCAGAACTGGATGGGAATTAATCGTTATATTAAAATGGAAACTTTGCCTTATGATGAAATTCATCATATTGATATGCACTTAAAATTGCTGGATGAAGAAACTTTATTGGTTGGTGAATATGCTTCAGGAATCTCTGACGGGCCTCAGATTGAAGCCAATCTTCAATATGTTTTAAGCAATTACAATTCCGTTTTCGGAACTCCATACAAAGTTGTTCGCATTCCTATGCCACCTGATGGAAACGGAGACTACCCCGATAATTTTGGTGATTACAGAACTTATACAAATTGCACCTTTATCAATAAAACACTTATTGTTCCAACTTATGCTCAGCAATACGATACAACAGCATTGAGAATTCTGCGAACTGCACTTCCCGGATATACTGTTGTAGGAATTAACTGCAACAATATCATCAATCAACTTGGTGCATTGCATTGTATTACTAAAGAAGTCGGCACAACCGACCCTCTACTAATTACTCATCAACCTTTGCAAAACACTACTAATACTACAACTCCATATCAGGTTAATGCATGGATAAAACATAAAACCGGAATTCAAACTGTTACACTTTATTATACAACTGATACTACGCAAGGTTACCAAGCAACAAGCATGAATCTAAGTGATGTACCAACAAACACATGGACTGGTTATATCCCTGCACAACCGGCCGGCACTGAGGTTTTCTACTATATCCATGCTCAGGCAAATTCAGGAAAACAACAGGTAAGACCAATATCAGCTCCTGATGGTTGGTGGAAGTTTAATGTTATTGGATTGACAACTATAATTGAAGATGAAAATTCACAAAGCAGAATGTTGAATGCATATCCAAATCCTTCTCATGGAATAACCTGCATTCCAATAAAGACTGAAAGAGAACTGAAGGGGAAATTATTTCTAACTGATGTTTCAGGCAAAGAAATAACAACTATTTACACAGGTTTTTTTTCTAAGGGAGAGAAAAATTACTTCTTCAATTCTTCAAACCTAAATGCAGGAAGTTATCTGCTTATTTTGCAATCAGAAGAAGGGAATTCTGTTCAAAAATTAATGGTGAAGTAATTCTGTATTATTGATTGCAGATTACTTTTCCTTCGTTCAGAAAAAATTGCTTTCCGTTTTTATTACCTAAATCTGCCGCCACTTTAATATCGCTGCAAGCATCGGATGGCTTGTCAAGTATAAGTTTTTCTATTCCCCTGTTTAGGTAAGCTTCATCGTCCTCCGGAGAAAGTTCAATTGCTTTTGAATAATCCTGAATTGCCTTCTGATGTTCGTCAACTTTGCTGTGAGCTATTCCGCGGTTATAGTAAGCTACTGCGTTATTGGGATTATAAGTTACTGCAGTAGTGTAATCTCTAATAGCAAACTCAAATTCTTCCATATAACGGTAAATAACACCTCTGCATAAATATCCATCTGAATTTTTGCTGTCCATTTTAACCGCTTTATTTGCATCAACAAGTGCTTCTTGATACTTTTCAAGTTTTAGATAACACTTTGAACGCTCAATATATGACTGAACATTATCTGATTTGATTTTTATCGCAGTATTAAAGTATTCTATTGCCTTTGCATCGTTATCTAGATTTTGATTTGCGATTCCAAGATGTAACCAAATATCAAAATTGTTAGGAAAAAGAGTTGAAGCAACTTTCAAATTATCATTTGATCGTTTGTATTCACCAAGATCGTTGCAGGTTTTCCCCCTTAAAATATAAGCGTCAGTAAAATTTATATCGTATTTTACTGCTTTATCTAAGTCATTAACTGCGTCCTCTTTTTTTCCAATTGCAGCAAGCCCAACTGCGCGATAATAATATGTTTGGGAAAGAAGCTTTGTCTCGTTGCCGGGAGGGGGATTATCACCTACAAGTTTTTCAGGAGAATCTCTTTCAGCGGCTTTTATTGATTCAGTAAAATCAGCAATAGCTCCGTCCAATTGTCCTGCCTTAGCTTTTGTTAAGCCGCTGTTGAAAAACTCTTTCTGTTTTACACCTTGTGCAAAAACATTAAAAGAAAAGAGCAGAATAAATAATGTAAATGAAAGGACTTTAAATTTTTCACTGCTTTTATTCATTGATCCTGTAACTGTTTTTAAATCCATTTTTTTATTTTAAAAATGTTTAAACTCTTACTCCTAAAACAACAATGTCATCAACCTGTTCATTTGAACCTTGCCAATCTTCAAGAGTTTTTTCAACTTCTTTTAGTTGTTCATTCATTGATAAATGGCCGATTCTCATTAACATATTTTTGAATTCACGTTTCTTAAATTTCTTAATATATGGCCCTCCAAACTGATCTGCATAACCATCGGAGAAAACATAAATTGCATCACCTTTTTTCAGTTCTATTTCGTGATTGACAAAATTTTTCAATTTTTCACCTACAAAGACACCAATCGGAAATTTGTTGGCTTTTGTCTCTATCAACTCACCTTTACGAATAATAAAAACAGGGTTGTAGGCTCCTGCATATTCAAGAATCATTTTCTTAGTATCAAGGGCGCACAAGGCAATGTCCATACCATCTTTAACGCTTGATTCTTCATAGGTCTGGTGAAGCGTGTTTGTTAATCCTGAATTTACTTCATCTAAAATAGATGATGGCTTTGTCAGTCCGTGTTCTGTTATTGCCTGATTTAAAAGGTTATTTGCAACGAGTGACATAAATGCCCCCGGAACTCCGTGTCCTGTGCAATCCACAGCTGCAAAAAGGACTTTATCATCTTTCTTTTCTACCCAATAAAAGTCACCGCTTACAATTCCTTTTGAACGGAAAAACACAAATGAATCGGGAAGTAATTTTTTAATGTCTGAATTTGCCGGGAAAATTGCCCCCTGAATTCGTTTCGCATATTTAATACTGTCGGTAATATTTTTAACATTTCGTTGAATTTCATCTCTGTTCTTTTCAATCTCTTCTTTTTGGGCAACCACTTCAGTTGTTCGCTTTTTAACTAGTTTTTCAAGTTCTTCTTTATCACTAATAAGTTTGAATGTTCTGTAACGAATTACTCCGTAAATACCTGAAATAATAGCAGCAGTAAAAAATAATATAAACCACCATGTTTTCCAAAATGGCTTAGCTATTCTAAATTCAAATACCTCAGGTGCTGTGCTCCAAACACCATCAGCATTGCTTGCAAGAACCATAAATTTATAAGTGCCTTCTTCTAATTTCGGATAATATGCATAAAGTGTATTTGATGGTTCTGACCACTCAGAATTATATCCTTCTAATTTATATTTATACTGAATTTTTTCAGGGCGTGAAAACGAAACAGCCACAAACTCAAAACGCACACTATATTTTTTATAAGGCAATGCAAGTTTTGGCTCCATATCAACCAACTCGTTTAACAATTTGAGTGAAGTGATGGTAACTTTGTTTTCAAATACTGATGAAATATGAAGAGAAGGGTCATATTTTACGGCACCGTTGGTTGTACCAAACCACAATATTCCTTCTTTGTCTTTGTATACCGCATTAGTATTGATATTGTCGTTCAGACCCCCTTCTACAAGGTGCTTAAATGTTTTATTTTTCTTTGAAAAAATGCTAATTCCTCCTCTGTGACCAATCCAAATATTGCCATAGTTGTCAGAAATAATATCATAACAGAAGTCAGAATAAAGACCGTCAGCAGATGTATAATGTTCGGCATTCTTACCATCATACATAAAGATTCCTTTACCGTCAGTTCCAAACCAGATGTTCTTATCTTCATCTTCGGCTATGCAGTTTACAGTAGTAATATCGGCAGCATTGCCTGTTTCAAGGTAATGAAATTTGCTGTC
>CANJWH010000032.1 GCA_947478465.1 Bacteroidota bacterium | reverse complement strand
TCAGCACCTGTAGCACCCGTTAATCCTGTTTGCCCTGTAGCACCATCAGCACCTGTAGCACCGGTTAATCCTGTTTGTCCTGTAGCACCGTCAGCACCAGTAGCGCCTGTTAATCCTGTTTGACCGGTAGCACCGTCAGCACCAGTAGCGCCTGTTAATCCTGTTTGACCTGTAGCACCATCAGCACCTGTAGCACCCGTTAATCCTGTTTGCCCTGTAGGACCGATTGGACCCTGAGCACCGGTAGCACCATCTTGCCCATCAGCACCATCTTGTCCGTCAGCACCATTTGCACCTGTTAAACCTGTAGGACCGATTGGACCCTGAGCACCAGTAGCACCATCGTTTCCGTCAGCACCTGTTAATCCTGTAGGTCCGATTGGGCCTTGAGCACCAGTAGCACCATCATTTCCGTTAGCGCCTGTAGCGCCAGTTAATCCTGTAGGACCGATTGGGCCCTGAGCACCCGTAGCACCGTCTTGTCCGTCAGCACCGTTTGCACCTGTTAATCCTGTAGGACCGATTGGACCCTGAGCACCGGTAGCACCATCTTGTCCGTCAGCACCGTTAGCACCTGTTAAACCTGTAGGACCTTGAGCACCGGTAGCACCGTCTTGTCCATCAGTACCGTTTGCACCTGTTAAACCTGTAGGACCGATTGGACCTTGAGCACCTGTAGCACCATCTTGTCCATCAGCACCGTTTGCACCTGTTAATCCTGTTAATCCTGTAGGACCGATTGGACCCTGAGCACCGGTAGCACCATCTTGTCCGTCAGCACCGTTAGCACCTGTTAAACCTGTAGGACCGATTGGGCCCTGAGCGCCAGTAGCGCCATCAACACCATCTTGTCCGTTAGCACCAGTTAAACCTGTAGGACCGATTGGACCTTGAGCACCAGTAGCTCCATCAACACCATCTTGTCCGTTAGCACCAGTTAATCCAGTAGGACCTTGAGCACCTGTAGCACCAGTTAAACCTGTAGGACCGATTGGACCTTGAGCACCAGTAGCGCCATCATTTCCGTCAACACCATCTTGTCCGTTAGCACCAGTTGCACCAGTATTTCCTTGTGGTCCTGTAGCACCTGTCAAGCCGATTGGACCTTGTGCACCAGTAGCGCCATCGTTTCCATCAACACCATCTTGTCCGTTAGTACCCGTAGCACCTGTTAAACCTGTAGGACCGATTGGGCCTTGTGCACCTGTTGTACCAGTTAATCCTATTAAACCTGTAGGGCCGATTGGCCCTTGAGCACCAGTAGCACCATTTGTTCCGTTAATTCCTGCAGCTCCGGTTGCACCTGTTAATCCTGTAGCACCCGTTACCCCTGTTGGTCCTTGTAATCCCTGTGGGCCAACCAATCCTTGTAACCCCTGAATTCCCTGAGGTCCAATTGGACCCGTTGGTCCCTGAGATCCTGTTGCTCCGTTCGCACCATTTAATCCTGAAGGACCTGTTGGTCCGGTAGCTCCTGTTGTTCCATTTAATCCTGCCGCACCTGTTGGGCCCTGAGCTCCCTGAGAACCCGTTAATCCGGTGGCACCTGTAGCACCTGCAATACCTTGAATTCCCTGAGCACCTGTTACACCTTGAATGCCTTGAGGACCTGTAGTTCCATTTACTCCTGCTATTCCCTGAGGGCCTGTTGGGCCGGCTAATCCGTTAATTCCCTGAGCACCGGTAGGTCCTGCTGGACCCATTGGTCCGATTGCCAGAACCCAAACAACTCCGTCAAAATACCAGAAATTATTGGTTGTTATATCATAAACTAATAATCCAGTTGCAGGATTTACAATTGCTAATTTTTGTGCCGTAGTTAATCTTGGAGCCAAAAAGCCTTTGTCATCCGAAGTAAGATCAAGAATAGAAGAAGGGTCCGGAGCAAGGGTTCCGATACCCATATTATCCTGGGCTTTCAGAAGCCCCGTTGTTAACAAGAGTGTGGAGACAATGAGGGTAATTATTTTTTTCATGAGTGTATAATTTTGTGATGCTAAAAAAAATTTGGGGTAGCAAAGCTATAAAAAGTTTCGATAAAACCATTAAAAGTAGTTATTAGGCGTTAAATAATTTCGATTAACGACCTGCTTTTTGGTTATTTATTATCTGCTGTTACATTTGTAGCCACCCAATAAAGTATAAAATGATTCAACGTAAACAAACAGTCTTTCTTGCTCTTGCTGTGATTTTTCTTCTACAGCTTTTTATTTTTCCGGTTTATGGTTTTGAAAAAGATGGCCAGTCTTTTCCGTTTTATATCTACGGGCTTGGCACATTAAACCCTGATTATTTTGCAACTATAGTTTTAAATATATTCAGCATTTTTCTCTTACTTGGTGTTATCTTCCTTTATAAAAAGCGCAAGCAGCAGATGCTGCTGTGTAAAATTGCCACTCTGCTGATTGCAGGTTTAATTGTTGCCATCTTCTATTTTGCCGAAAAAGCTAAATCGTTACCCGAATTGGTTGGCTATACTTCCGAAATCCGTCCTATACTGGTTGCTCCATTAGCAGCTTTGGTAATGGTTATTCTAGCCAATACTTTTATTAAAAAAGACGAAGAGTTGGTTCGTTCTGCAGACAGACTACGCTAATGAATTTTCTTTATTATTCTTAAACTGTAACTCAAACAACGTTTTATAATGTCCGTTGTTTTTTAGTAGTTGCTGATGTGTGCCCATTTCAAGAATTTCTCCTTTATCCAGGACTATAATTTTATCTGCTTTTTGAACAGTGGCAAGGCGATGGGCAATAACTATGGAAGTGCGGTTTTCTGTAAGTTTATTCATTGCCTGTTGAATAAGGAACTCGGATTCTGTGTCAATAGAAGAAGTGGCTTCGTCAAGCACCAATATTTTAGGATTGTAAATATAAGCGCGGATAAATGAAATCAACTGGCGCTGACCAACGCTAAGCATGGCTCCACGTTCCATTACGTTGTAATCATATTTTCCGGGCAACGAACCGATGAACTCATCAGCGCCAACAGCCTTTGCGGCATTACGAATTTGTTCATGGGTAACTGTTTCGCTTTTCATGGATATATTGTTGGCAATGGTATCAGAAAATAGAAAAACATCTTGCAATACTACAGCAATGTTCTTGCGTAAATCATTTAGTTCATAATCGCGAATGTCAATACCATCAATGGTGATTTTGCCTTTGTTGTATTCGTAAAAGCGACTAAGCAAGCTAATGATGGAAGATTTGCCTGAACCAGTTGCGCCAACCAATGCCATTGTTTCGCCAGGCTTTACAGTAAACGAAACGCCTTTTAAAACCCAATCATCTTCATTGTATGCAAACCAAACATTTTCAAATTTTATTTCGCCTTTTAATTCATTCATTTTCGCTCTTCCTTTATTATCAATCACAGAAATTGTGTCCATTACTTTGAACACGCGCTCGCTGCTTACCATTCCCATTTGCAGCGTATTGAATCTATCGGCAAGTTCGCGAATAGGGCGGAAAAGCATGTGGATATAAAGAATAAAAGCAACAAGGTTGCCAAGTGTTACGGAATCATGAATAACACTTTTTGCGCCCCACCAAACCAATAAGCCAATTGAAACTGCAGAAAGCACCTCCACTACCGGAAGAAAAATAGAATAATACCAAACAGAATCGATGTTGGCATCACGATGACGGGCATTAATCTTTTTAAATCGAGCCATTTCTTCATCTTCACGGTTAAAAATTTGAACCACATTCATTCCAGTTATATGTTCCTGTAAAAAGGCATTGAGCTTTGCCACTTCATTTCGCACCTCCTGAAACGATGATTTTATGGCATTTTTAAATAACCAGGTGCTGAACAATAACAATGGAATAGTTGAAAGACTAATCAACGCTAAACGATAGTCTACCCAAAACATTACACCAATTACCACTATAAGCTTAAGTACATCACCAATGATTACAAGTAAACCTTCTGAAAAAATATCGGCAATGGTTTCCATGTCAGAGATAACGCGGGTAACCAGTGTTCCTATGGGAGTTTGGTCAAAATATTTTAAACGGAATTGGTTGATATGCGAGTAGAGTTTTACACGTAAATCACGGATAACAACCTGTCCAAGCCAGTTGGCTAAATAGATGTAATAAAAATTAAGAATGGCTTCTGCAAAAAGTAAAGCCACCATTAGCAAAGTCATGTAGAGCAGGCTTTGCGCATCGCCATTGGCAATATGATGGTCAAACGTATATTGAATCAACCATGGGCGTACAGGTGAAAGAAACGCCAGCGAAATCGTAAGAAAAAGCGTGATGGCAAAGGTTTTTTTGTAAGGCATTACAAATTCAAAAACTCTGCTCAAAACCGGAAAATCTACTGCGTTGCCTGTAACTTTACTCATTTATAAATACATCATCTTTATATTCAATTTTAACAAGTGACAAACCCTGCGCAGGTACGGAAAAACCTGCTTCTGCACGGTTTTGACCTTCTGCAATTTTGTCAAGTTGTTCAAATGTTATTTTGTTTTTACCTAAACCTACCAATGTGCCCACTATCGCACGAACCATATTACGCAAAAAGCGGTTAGCTCTTATAGTAAACACAAGTATATCGCCCTCTTGTTTCCATTCTGCAAACTGCACATCACAGATATAATTGTCAACCTGCGTATTTCCTTTTGTGAAACTTTTAAAATCTTTTTTACCCAACAAAGATGATGCGCCTTTGTTCATTTTATCAATATCTAATTCGCCATAAATAAACCAGGCATAATCACGTAAAAACGGATTAGGGGTATGAGTTATCTGATATTTGTAAGTGCGTGCGATGGCATCAAAACGCGCATGGGCATTGTCGCGCACACGTATAATGTCCAATACAGCAACATCCTTATTAAGAGTGCAATTAATGTGGTAAATCAAATCCTTTTTTCCTGGAATTAAATCTCTTCTGCAATCAAAGTGTGCATACATCTCGGCAGCGTGAACCCCTGTATCTGTTCGTCCAGCTCCGTAAACATAAATCTCTTCGCGCAATACTTTTGATAAAACTGTAATCAGTTCAGCCTGCACTGAATGAGCATTTGCCTGCACCTGCCAGCCATGGAAGTTGGTTCCTTTATAAGCAAGTTTTAGAAAATAGCGAGGGTATAGCATAATCAGGGCGACAAAATTAGTATTCCACAGAAATTTAAGCATCAGAACAACAAATTCAAAATTCTGTCGTTAAAGCATTGTAATTTATTATTCAATAATGATATGTTGACTTTTGAAGAATTGACGGAACTTGTTTATGCTAATCCAGATAAAACAAGCACTGAAACGGTTGCGCTAAATAAGGCTTTGGAAAAAGAAATCTCGTTCAGCGAAGAATATGAGATGACCCGCGAACTCCAATCATTGATAGAAGCAATGGAATTTTTACCTAATGAAAAAACATTGCTTAATATCCTCAATTTTGCCAACTTAACCCGCAACAAAAACGAAAAGGTAGATAAGTACCTTAAAGTTTCGTTGAATTAAGCTGCTGAAGAAGTTTTACAGCTTCTACAGCTTCTCTCACATCATGTACCCGCAAAATATCAGCACCCCTTTCTAGTAGTAAAGTATTTAAAACGGTAGTGCCGTTTAATGCATCTTCAGGTTTTGTACTGATAACTTTATTAATCATTGATTTTCGGGAAATGCCTGCCAGAACAGGTTTTTCAAATATTCTGAATTGTTCGAAGTACCTCAGTAGTTCATAATTCTGTTCCAGTGTTTTTCCGAAACCAAAGCCGGGGTCAAGAATAATATCGTTTACTCCCAGGCGGTGAAGCTTGTTTAGTCTTTCTGAAAAATAAAATATTACTTCTTTTAGTATTTTCCCTTCCTGTAAATTCTGTTGCATGGTTTGTGGTGAGCCTTTAATATGCATCAGTATATAAGGAACACCTGAATTTCTTACTATTTTATACATCTCATCATTTCCTCCTGAAATATCGTTGATGATTGCTGCTCCGTTTTCAATTGCTTTCTCTGCAATATTTGAACGAAACGTATCAACCGAAAAAACAGCGTCAGGAAAACTACTCACTAATTCTTTAAGGTTGGGTATCAATCGCTTCAGTTCTTCACTTTCGCTTATGTGTTCTGCTCCCGGGCGGCTTGAATAAGCGCCAACATCAATAATTGCAACACCTTCTTCCAACATTTTTGCACATTTGCTAATTATCGCATCTATGTTGTTCAGTTCACCGCCATCATAAAACGAGTCAGGTGTTAGGTTTAAAATTCCCATCACCACAGGCGTTGATAAATCAAAGAGTTTACCCCTGCAATTCAGCGTTTTTTTCTTTGTAAAAACTGTATCTTTCGCCACGTTTTAATTGATAATTAGTAGCGCAAATATCCGAAAATAATGAGCAATACCTCGCGACAGTTTGAACAGGTGATAGAACAATGCAGAAGCCTTTTCCTGAAAAAGATGAAAGATTACGGAACAGCATGGCGTGTATTGCGCATTAGTTCCATCACTGATCAAATTTTTATTAAAGCAAATCGTATTCGCAGCATTGAAGAAAAAGGGACACAGAAAGTGGCAGAAGATATCCGCTCAGAATATATAGGTATGGTTAATTATTCGGTGATTGGTTTGATACAACTTTCGCTTGGTGTTGCAGAAAATACTGAGATGGACCCATTGGAAGTGGAAAGACTTTATAATAAATACATTTACGAGGCTAAGACATTGATGGAAGACAAGAACCACGATTACGGAGAAGCATGGCGCGAAATGCGACTGAGTTCGCTCACCGATTTAATTCTTATGAAACTTCTGCGCATAAAACAAATAGAAGATAATAAAGGCAAAACGCTAGTTTCGGAAGGGATTGATGCCAATTATCACGATATTATCAATTACAGCATTTTTGCATTGATACGACTGAACGAGGCAGGGAAATAAATTTAACAACGCGTTAACAGGAAACAGAAATTCTGTTTCGGAATTTCACAGAAAAATCAAGAACCATGAATCATATCACAAAAATTGCACGCTACTTAGTAGGAACACTTTTTATCTTTTCGGGATTGGTAAAAGCCAATGATCCGATTGGGTTTTCTTATAAACTGCAAGAGTATTTTGAAGAGTTTGAAAAGCTGAAAACCTATTTTTTACCATTAGAAAGTTTCTTTAAATTGCTTCATGACCTTTCTCTTGAGCAAGCCATTTTTATGGTTGTGTTGGAAATTGTTTTGGGTATTGCCATCATCTCAGGTTACCGTGCAAAACTTACTGCATGGTTGCTGCTTTTATTGATTCTATTCTTTACAGCACTTACGTTCGCATCTGCACAATATGAGATTGTGCGCTCTTGTGGCTGCTTTGGTGATGCCATTCCGCTTACACCATGGGAATCTTTTTATAAAGATTTGGTTTTACTTACGCTGATACTTTTCATTTTCACTCAGAAAAATAAAATTGAACCGAACAAGGTTGATGTATTAGATATTGTAATGGCTGTTCTTTGCATTGGCGCATTAGGCTGGTTGTCTTTCAGCCTGCTGAAATGGGCGTTCCCGTTTGTTGTTGGATTGGTGCTTATTGGTGGTTACGTTATCTGGTCATTTGTTGCTCCTCGCCAGAATGTTGCTATGTATAAAACTCTTATTGGCTTGGTTATTTCGGGATATTTTACCTATCGCTGTTATGCACATTTGCCGGCAAAAGATTTCAGGGCTTATGCTATCGGAAAAAGTATTCCTGAACAAATGCAGGGAATTCCGGATAAAGTTCAATATCACTATTTGCTCACTAACAAAGCTTCAGGCAAGCAACAGGAGTTTGATGCTTTTTCTCCTAACTATGAAACAGAATGGAAATACGATACGCTGAGAATTGAAGTTTTAGAAAAAGGTGTAGAAGCAAAAATTTCTGACTTCAGTATAAGTAATCGTGCCGGTGATGAATATACTGATGACTTTTTTCAGGGTTATCAGTTTTTGATGATTTATTATGACTTAGATAAAGCTTGCAACGACAAACAATCCGAAATAAATGCTTTTGCAGAAAAAGCAAAAGCCGAAGGGTTTAACTTTGTTGGAGTTACCGCATCGCCTGAACAATCAGAGAAGAGTTTTATTGAAAAAAATAAGCCTACCTATGAATTCTGGATTTGTGATCAAGTTGTTCTGAAAACAATTATTCGTTCTAATCCGGGATTGCTTTTGCTGAAAGATGGCGTTGTGCTTGGACAATGGCATCACAATGATTTCCCCGATTACCAGAAAGTGAAAGAAAAGTTTTTAAAACAATAACACTTGCTAAAATACCTCACCGGACGTATTCTCTATAGCCTGCTGGTTATTCTCGGCATTATTACGGTAGTATTTTTATTGTTCAGTGTACTTCCTGGCGACCCTGCACGCATGATGTTAGGGCAGAGAGCAGATAAAGAATCGGTTGAGGCAATCAATAAAGATTTGGGGAGAGATAAACCGATGTTTCAGCAATACCTGAAATTCCTGAATGATGTTTCTCCCATTTCATTTCATGATACAAAAAATGAAGCACACTTTCTTTTCTTAGATGAAACGAAATATGAGAATTACCTCACACTTTTTTCTGTTTCTTCAAAATCAGTTGTGTTAAAAGCACCTTATCTCAGGCGGTCGTATCAAAGTCAGAGAAATGTTTCTTCCATATTATTAGAAGCATTGCCTGGAACAACTGTGTTAGCAATGGTTTCAATGCTGATAGCAACGTTACTTGGTATTTGTTTAGGCGTATATGCTGCTGTAAATAAAAATACTTTTGGAGATAGAATTAGCACCGTGTTAAGTATCTTTGGAATGTCTTTGCCATCATTTGTAGCAGCTATTCTGGTGGTTTGGATTTTTGCTTATTTGTTAGGTGATATAACGGGATTACCTGTTACCGGAAGCTTGTATGAAATTGATGAGTTTGAAGGTAGAACCATTGCCTGGAAGAATTTAATTCTTCCTGCTTTTACCTTGGGCATTCGCCCACTTGCTATTGTTATGCAACTCACCCGTAGTTCTATGTTAGAAGTGCTGAGTATGGATTATATCCGAACTGCAAGAGCAAAAGGACTTCATTTTTATAATATCCTTTTTAAACATGCACTAGTAAATGCTCTTAATCCTGTAGTTACTGCTATTTCAGGCTGGTTTGCTTCGCTTATGGCGGGTGCAGTGTTTGTTGAGATTATTTTTGGTTGGAAGGGTTTAGGTGTGGTTATGCTGGATGCTCTTAATAAATATGATTTACCTGTGGTTATGGGTTCAGTGTTATTAGTTTCGGTTATATTTGTTGCGGTAAGCATTGCTGTTGATTTTATTTATGCTTTGATTGATCCGAGGGTGAAAGTGTATTAACAAAAAACAAAATCATGAGAAAAAAAATAGTAGCAGGTAACTGGAAAATGAATAACACTCTTCAAGAGGGTTTAGCACTCACATTCCGTATCATTGACCTTTTGAAAGAAAATCCTGCGGACCATGTAAAGGTAATTATTGCTCCACCTTTTACTTCTCTGCATCCTATATGCGAGTTAATCAATAAAGAAGGTGTTATACATCTTGCAGCGCAGGATTGCCATCAGGAGAAATCAGGTGCTTTTACAGGAGAAGTTTCTTCGGATATGCTTTTTGACCTTGGTGTTAAATATGTAATAGTTGGACATTCAGAACGCAGACAATATTTTAACGAAACAGATGCATTGGTTCTTGCAAAAGCTGAAGCAGCCTTGGATGTAGGTCTACGTCCGATTATGTGTTTTGGAGAAACGCTGGAACAACGCAACAATGCAAAGCATTTTGAAAATGTAAAATTACAGCTGGGAAATTCATTGTTAAAAATAAATCCTGCTGATATTGCACACGTTGTTATTGCATATGAACCAGTTTGGGCAATTGGCACAGGAGAAAACGCAACACCCCTTCAGGCCCAGGAAATGCATGCTTTTATCCGCGGCCTAGTTGCAGCAAAATTTGGTAAATCAGTAGCAGATGATATTTCGATTCTTTACGGTGGAAGCTGCACCTCAAAAAATGCAAAAGAAATTTTTGCGCAGTCCGATATTGATGGAGGTTTAATTGGTGGCGCTTCCCTTAAAGCAGAAGAGTTTGTGGGGATTGTAAAGGCGGTGTAACTATCCTTCAAAAATATAATACAACCCGGCCATAATTACACAAATGGCAACACCTGTGAACCCAAATAAAATTGGATAATAAAATTCAGGAAAAGGATTTAGTATGGAGAGCAAACAACTTATAAAACCCAGAAAAGCTCCCACGCCCAAGCATATAAAACCGTTGAATTGTTGTTTGGCGCTCCGCTGTTTTTTATACTCTTTTACATATAGTTCAATTACATTTGTTTCCAAGCCTTTTGCATGTAGGTTTTCTTCTACTTGTTTAGCTGTGTAATTGAAATTTAACCATTGCTGAATTTCAGCAGTATTAAGCGATTGATTGGTTGTCATAGCTTTTGGTTTTGGTTAATACAAAAGTTTAAGGCGGCTTTAAATTATTACTTTTTTTGTGATTTCAAAATCATATCAGTGTTTTTATATTTGAAATAAGGGTGTTATTCACTCATTTGTTAGTAAATATTAACACCTTCAGGAAATAAAACGCCTACTTTTGAAATCCTAATTATTTCTATTAACAACCAGTGGACTATATACTTCTTTCTTGCAAAATAATGCCGTCAAATCCCGGCATTGATATAATAACGGCTGAGCTGGCTGAAATAGATTTTGAAAGTTTTGAAGAAACAGAAGAGGGTGTAAATGCTTATATACAGGAGCGCTACTTTGATGAAGAAAAAGTAAAATCAGTATTCTTTTCATTAGAAAACATACAGGTTGTGTACGAACAGAAATTAATACCCGCACAAAACTGGAATGCTGTTTGGGAAAGCAATTTTGAGCCTGTAATTATTGATAACAAATGCTCAGTGCGTGCCCCTTTTCATGTCAAACCTGAAGGTGTAGAATTTGATTTGGTTATAGAGCCTAAAATGTCCTTCGGAACAGCCCACCACGAAACTACTTCGTTAATGATTTCTTATCTATTGAAAACAGATGTGAAAGACAAAGATGTTCTGGATATGGGTTGCGGAACTGCTGTACTGGCAATACTTGCGGGCATGAAAGGTGCAAAAAATATTACTGCTATTGATATTGACGAATGGCCCGTTGAAAACGCAAAAGAAAATTCACGTAACAATAATATGCCTCATATTGATGTTATAATGGGAGGAGCCGAACAATTAGGCGAAAAAATGTTTGATGTCATTTTGGCGAATATCAACCGTAATGTATTGTTAGCTGATATGGCTGCTTACTCAAATGTTATAAATAAAGATGGGACGCTTTTCTTAAGCGGTTTTTATAAAGAAGATTTAGAACAAATTACCAACACTGCTTTTGAAAATGGTTTGGAATTTGTTTCTTTCGAAACCAAAAACAACTGGACGGCTGCACAGTATCTTAAAAAATAATTTTATAGGATGATTAATATTAACTTCAGACATCTTGCTTTATCAATAGTTGCATTGTTTGTAACGCAATTTGCTTTGGCACAAACGCCAAAGCAATTCACCCACGATAAAGTGAAATTTCTTTCAGAAATGCAGGCATTTCTTGAGTCGAGTAATGAAAAAGAAACGAAAGAATTCTTTAAGATTTTCACACCAGTTTGGGAAAGTACATCGCTTTCTGACGCACAGCGGGAACGCATTTATACTTTTTGCGAAACACTTTTAAAAAAACGGAAAAAGGCTTCAGACTTTAACTTGTATTTGCAGGCAATTTTAAACTTTGTAAAATATCAGCAGCCTGCAGGAAACTTTGATCCTTGGATGCTTTCATTAGAAAAAACAATTGAAAAAGAAGCTCGCGGTGGATTTTCAAAATATCTGGAAATAAGTGCAGGGCTTTTCAAAGATAATACGCTGTATGAATCGCGTGCTGTACGCTGGGCTGCCGACAACAATAATTATGTTTTTAGTTTTGATTCTATTCCTGTTATTAGTTTTTCTGCGCTTACATTGTCTTGTCATACTAAGGGTGATAGTTCCGTTATTCTTAATACTAAAGGAAAGTATTACCCAACCGAAGAGATTTTTAAAGGTGAGAGTGGAAGAGTTACATGGCAGCGTGCAGGACTTGAACCCGGAAAATGTTATGCTGAATTCGATAATTTTAAAATAGATGTAACCAAGTCTCAGTACAATATTGATTCCGTAACTTTTCACAATCCTGATTATTTTAAAGATCCATTGTTTGGTTTGCTAACAGATAAAGTAAAAGCCAATGTTGATGAGGACAACGCAACGTATCCGCGCTTTGATTCATATCTGGTGAATTTACAGATAAAGGACTTACAGAAAAATGTTGATTATCAAGGTGGTTTCTCAATGCACGGTGCTAAATTTATTGGCTCAGGGAATAAAGCTAATGATGCTATACTCACTTTCCGCTGGACTAATCCCGATACTAAAATTGAATACAAACTGATTAAAGCTAGAGCAAAAAGTTTTGTAATTAAGAAAGACAGAATTTCGGCAGAGAAAGCCAGTATTACACTTTATTGGGATAAGGATTCATTATTTCATCCCGGTTTGGAATTGAAGTTTAATATTGAAGACCGTGAGTTGGCGCTTATCAGAAGCGAGCAGGGCATGGGTAAAACTCCATTCTTTGATACTTACCACAAAGTGGATTTGTATGTGGAAGGTATTTATTGGAAAATTGATGACCCGGTAATTGGGATGAAAATGATTTCAGGTGGCGCAGAAAGTAAAGCTGTGTTTGAGTCGGCTAATTTCTGGGACGATTTCCGATACACAAAAATTCAGGGATTAGACGATGTAAATCCGCTTATCAAAATCAAAAAATATTCTGAGATCCGCGGAACCAAAATTCTGAATGCTTCTGACATTGCTGGTTATTTTAAAATTTCGGATTCGGAGATGCGCGGAACATTGATGCGCCTTTCTACTATGGGTTTTCTTATTTATGACATCGATACTGATGTGGTTACTGTTAAAGATCGTTTATATGACTATATCAATGCTAAATCAAAGAAAACTGACTATGATGCAATTCAGTTTAATTCAGTTATCAGTAAATATGATAATGCGTCTATTAATCTTTTGAATTTTGATGTTAAAATTAGAGGTGTTGCTCAGATTTTTTTAAGTGATTCTCAAAACGTTTTTATCTTCCCTCGTGAGCAGGAAGTTATTCTTCAAAAAAATCGTGATTTTACTTTTGACGGTAAAGTGGTATCCGGCAGGTTTGATATTTTCGGGAAAGAATTTGCTTTCAATTACGATGATTTTAAGATTGATATGAAGAAGGTTGACTCTTTGCGTATGAAAGTTCCGGAAGGCGAGCCTGATGAATTTGGAAAAGTAAAATTGGTTCCAGTGCGAACTGTTTTGCAAGATCTGGAAGGTGAGGTGCTCATAGATCATCCTAACAATAAATCAGGACTTGAAGACTTTCCGAAATACCCGGTGTTTAATAGTAAAAGAGAATCATTTGTTTACTATGACAAAAAATCCATCCAGCGCGGTGCATATGACAAACAAAGATTTTATTTCAGACTTGAGCCCTTTACGGTTGATAGTCTTGACAATTTTACCAAAGAAGGTCTTGCCTTTGATGGTGAATTCATGTCTGCCGGAATTTTTCCGGATATGAAAGAAACATTGAAATTGCAACCTGATTTCTCATTAGGTTTTGTTAAGGAAACTCCGCCCGGTGGTTATCCTGTATATGGAGGGAAAGGACAGTACTCGGCTACTATCAGTCTAAGCAATCAAGGTTTGAAAGGTGACGGAACATTGGATTACCTTACCTCCACATCCAAATCAAACGAGTTTATTTTTTATCCCGATTCTATGAATGCGGTGGCTCAGGATTTTGTTTTGCGTGAGCAGGCCGGAGGCGTTCAGTATCCGCCAGCAAGTGGAAAAGATTTGGCTATACACTGGGAGCCTAAAAAAGAACATTTTTATGCAAGTAAAATCAATAGCCCTATTGATATGTATTCTTCCCAGAGTTTATTGCATGGTAGTCTTGATCTAACTCCAACAGGCTTATCAGGAAATGGTAAAATGGAATTTGTTCAATCAGAACTTGTTTCTAATCAATTTGTTTATCAATTAAATGATTTCAGAGCAGACACTTCAAATTTTAAACTGAAAGGTTCAGATGCAGCTTCTCTTGCCTTTTCAACAGACAATGTAAATGCCCATATTAATTTTAAAGAACGTTGGGGCGAATTCAAATCAAACGGACAAGGTTCATTCGTTGATTTTCCTGAAAACCAATATATCTGTTACATAGATCAATTTAAGTGGTACATGGACAAAGAAGATATTGAAATTACAACAGGAAGTGACCCCAAAAGTTTAGAAATGGGTGGGTCGAAATTTATATCCGTGCATCCTGCGCAGGATTCCCTCCAGTTTATTGCACCATCTGCACATTTCAGTTTGAAGGATTACACCTTGGCAGCGCAGGATGTTAAGAAGATTGATGTAGCAGACGCAGAAATTTATCCCGATGGAGGCGATGTCTTAATTCTTAAGCATGCACGCATGCAAACGCTGGAAAGTGCTAAGATTATGGCTAACCGTACTACTAAGTACCATAACTTTTATGATGCTACCATTGATATAACTTCGCGAAAGAGCTATAAAGGAAAAGCTACTTACGATTATGTGGATGTAGCAGGTCAAAAAAGAGCAATAAAGTTTGAACCACTTACAGTTGATTCCGCTTTTCAAACTTATGGCCGTGGTGATGTAAAAGAAGAAGAAAATTTTACACTTAGTCCTAATTTTAAATATAAAGGAACAGTTGAATTGTATGCCAGCAAACAAAACTTGCGATACACTGGAAGTACACGCATTGTTCATAATTGTGAGGGAATTGGTTCAAGTTGGTTGAAATTTGATGCTGAAATTGATCCCAAAGAAATTCTTATTCCCATTGAGAAAAACCCAAGAGATGCAGCAGGAAAAGCAGTTTCAACAGGTATTGCTTTGCAGAAAGATTCTACGCGGATTTATCCAACCTTCCTGTCGCCCAAGATTAATAACAATGATATTGATGTTATTGCTGCAGAAGGTTATCTCTTTTATGATAACATAACTAAAGAATACCGCATTTCTAATAAGGAGAAACTGAGAGGGGCTACTGTTCCCGGTAATTTTATTAGTCTTAGTGAAAATTGTATTGCCTCCGGACAGGGTAAAATTGATCTTGGCCTGCAACTTGGTCAGGTAGAACTTACTCCTGTTGGTTATGTTCATCATAATATGAATAATGATTCAACCAAGTTTGACCTTTATCTTGGCGTTAACTTCTTCTTTAATGACGAAAGTATGCGCATAATGACTGAACGATTGGCTACATTTTTCCCCCCACTTGATGCTGTATATTACGGTAATTATTATGAAAAAGCATTGTATGAAATTATGGGAAAAGAGAAAGCAGATAAGAAGTTAGCAGAGATGAATTTATATGGTGCATTTAAGAAGTTTCCAGAGGAATTAGGTATGACTTTATTTCTTACAGATGTAAAATTAGAGTGGAATACCAACACAAGTTCCTACCGGTATAAAGGTTTTTTTGGAATTGGTAGTGCTAACAAAGTTGAACTTAATAAAATGGTCTATGGAATTATTGAGCTTACTAAAAAGCGCAGTGGTGATAAACTCACCATTTATCTTGAACCTGGAGAAGATACCTGGTATTTCTTTGAATATTCTAAAGGTTTATTGGGCGCAATCTCTTCAGATCCTAATTTCAATAATCCTATAAAAGATGCAAAGCCTGAAGCCAGGCAGGCAAAGACAAAAGAAGGGGAATTGCCATATCAGTATAATCTTAGTTCAGAAATTAAGAAACGCAACTTTGTAAAATCGTTTACTGGAGCAGGTGCAGATGAATAGTTGTTGTTTGAACGATAAATAATATATTTGCAGCCCTTTTTGCAAAAAGAAGGAAATGCACCCGTAGCTCAACTGGATAGAGCACCTGACTACGGATCAGGAGGCTTGGGGTTCGAATCCCTTCGGGTGCACAAAAAAAGGATTTGATTAATTTCAAATCCTTTTTTTATTTCTATTTTAACCGCTTCAATAAATTACTGATGGTAAATAAAAGGAATACTCTCGTTCTCTCACTATTACTATTAGCATTTTCCGGTGCTATGTCTTTAGCTCAATCTAAAGGGCTGCTTACTATGTCGGTTAATTCACTGATGGTTTTTCGTTGGATTTCAATCGCTGTGTTTGTTTGGTTTTCATTTCAGAATAAATCGCTTACAACATGGATAATGGCAGGAATGATTATCGGGGTTGAGATAGGGCATGATTTCAGCGAATTTGCTCTTAGCCTTAATATCCTGAGTCAGATATTTCTTCGCCTTATTAAAACAATAATAGCACCCTTATTATTTGGAACTTTAGTAGTAGGCATTGCAGGACATTCGAATTTGAAACAGGTAGGGCGAATGGGAATAAAATCTCTTGTTTATTTTGAGCTGGTTACAACTGTTGCGCTTTTTATTGGTTTGGCTGCGATTAACCTGAGTAAAGCTGGAGTGGGCATTACTCTGGCTCCTGTTTCAGGTGAGAAGATAGAGGTGAAATCACAAACGGCAACTGAAATTATTCTTCACATTTTTCCTGAGAATTTTGCAAAATCAGTTGTGGAAGGTCAGGTCTTACAGGTAGTTGTTTTCAGTATACTTTTTGCGATTGGCTTGGCAATGGTTGATGAAAAAAGGCGCAAACCTATGATTGATTTTGCTGAAAGTTTATCTGAAACCATGTTCAAATTTACCAACATTATTATGTATTTTGCTCCAGTGGCTGTTGGAGGAGCTATTGCTTATACAATAGGGAAATACGGTTTTGATATTTTCGGAAATCTTTTTAAGCTACTACTAACATTGTATGTTTCCCTCATTGCTTTTTTGCTGTTGGTTTTACTTCCAATTGCATTGGCATTAAAAGTTCCCGTAAAAAAATTCCTGAATGCAATTGCTGAACCTGTATCTATAGCATTTGCTACAGCTAGTTCTGAAGCTGCATTGCCGCGGGCAATGGAAGAAATGGAATTGTTTGGCGTACCCCGAAAAATTGTTGCCTTTGTTATTCCAACCGGTTATAGTTTTAATCTGGATGGCACAACACTATATCTTTCACTTGCCTCAGTTTTTGTGGCACAGGCAGCAGGAATTGAAATGAGTTTTGGACAGCAGATGCTTATGGTTTTCACCCTTATGCTTACCAGTAAAGGAGTTGCTGGAGTTCCCAGGGCATCGCTTGTTATTTTGCTTGGAACAGCTGCTTCTTTCAATCTTCCAACCGAACCAATTTTTATGATACTAGGTATTGATGCACTGATGGATATGGCACGTACTTCAGTAAATGTAATTGGAAATTGTCTTGCTACAGTGGTTATTGCCAAGTGGGAAGGAGAATTCAGAAAGCCTGAAACAATTGATTGATGTCAAAATCCCTTATTATTCTCCGTGGTTTACCCGGTGGCGGAAAATCAACCTTTGCAAAAGTATTAAGTGAAGAAGGGAAATACCCTGTTCTTTCTATTGATGATTATTTTACAAATCCCGAAACAGGAAATTATAAATTCAAGTTTGATAAAAATCACCTTGCTTACAAGAGTTGCGAAACACGCACTAAATCCTTAATGGAAAATGGTGTAGAGAAAATATTTCTGGACAACACATTTACACTAGAATGGGAGATGGAGCCTTATTTTAAAATGGCTGCTGAATTTGGATACACCGTTTTTGTAGCTACGGTTGAAAATCGTCATGGCAGAGGAAACATTCATAACATTAGCAATGACCAACTAAAAAAAATGGCTGAGAAATTTAAGGTTATTTTACTCCCCTGATTTCTCAGCCATTTAGCAGGAAACTGATACTTTTAATGCAGTTGAATAATGTGAACGTGCCCGTTAACAGTAACTGTAGCTTGATTATCGCAGGTTCCGTCACCAAAATCAATATAGCGTACAGGTCGGTTTGCGGGAGTAACTTCTAAAGTTCCACTTACAAACTGGTGGCATGCCACTTCTCTTCTTAGAGAAGAAGTTATTTCAGCTGAAAATGAGCCTCCTTCTGAGTTTGTTCCGCTTGCAGTCCCGGTAACTAAATAAACATCATCATTTCTTTCAGGTGTGCTTTCACCTTCAATCCATTCACGTACACGACTTGAAATAAATGTTAGTGTACCTGCACCATTTGCACGGATAATACTTCCGTCAATTTCTATTGAATAATATAAATTCCCGTTGTCGTTATATCCATTATTAGTAACAGTTTTTGTACCTAATACCTGATTGTCGTTCACGAAAAAGTTGTTAAAAGTAATGGTGTGAACATGGCCGGGCTCACGGTAAGGACCTGAATAGGTAACAATGATTACACCTCTTCTGGTTCTTCCGTCATTGCAGGTGCAGTTTACATCACCAAAGTCAATAGTAAGCACATGTGGATCAGAAAGTGTGTCATTTGTAATAGTGGCACAGTTGCTCATAATTCCATCTGATGCATCAGCCTTATAAGAAGTCAAACTACCATCTGCGGCTTCATCTGCAATTGATTTTACATCGCTGAAAGTTACTTCGGCCAAAGCATTGTCTTCAGCAGCATTCATATTGTCATCAATGTTTTCTCTTTTGCAACCGTTTAAGAGAATGGCTGATGTTGCAAATATCATTATTGATGCTATCTGCTTTAATTTTATTGTGTTCATGTTTTAAATTTTAATGGTTAGTGATTAATTGTAACGCCTATATGACTTAATATTTTTGGCATAGTTTAATCGTATATAAAAATACATTTTATATTTTTAACAACTCATTAACATGGCCAAGAAAATTATAAGTATAACTTTGTCACATCAAAACAGGAATTATAACCCTTAACAACAAATAAACAAAAATGAAAAAATCAATTGTCTTCATCGGAATGTTTGTAGGAGCAGTTTCTTTGGCTAACGCCCAAGTTGTAACTCCAAACCCGGCACCAACAACAAAAATTACGTTCGACAAAATGGAGAACGATTACGGGAAAATCATGCAGGATCCTGAAAGTGGTCCATCTGGTGATTGTGTTTTCAAATTCACAAACGCTGGCAGTCAGCCATTGATTTTAACTTCTGCAACAGGTTCATGCGGTTGTACAGTGCCTAAAGCACCTTTGAACCAACCATTCGCACCAGGTGAAAGCGGAGAAGTTAAAGTTCACTACGATGTTAAAAGAATCGGGCCTTTCACTAAAACAGTTACTATTAAATCTAACGGAAGCGCAGAAGACATTAAACTTACTATTAAAGGTACAGTTGAACCACTTCCTGCTGACGAAGGTGTTCCTGTAAATAAAGCTGTTGAAGGAGCTACTCCAACCAACAACTAGAATATATCAACTATAAAAATAAAAATCCCGACTTTTGTCGGGATTTTTATTTTTAAACAAGTTCCAGATGCCAACCATTTCCAATAAGGGCAAAGCAATGCCCGAATCGCCAATCCGCAAATTAGTTCCTTATTCAGAAGTAGCTAAAAAGAAAGGCCGTAAAGTTTATCACCTTAATATTGGGCAACCCGATATTAAAACGCCTGAACTTGCTATTCAGAAAATAAAAAACCTTGATCTGAAAGTTTTGGAATACAGCCACTCGGCTGGAAATGAAAGCTACCGCAGAAAACTTTCAACCTATTACAAAGGAATAGGAATAGAGGTTAGCCATGAAGAAATGCTGATTACCACAGGAGGATCTGAAGCGATTTCATTTGCTCTGATGACCTGCCTGAACCCGGGTGATGAAATAATTACAACAGAGCCTTTTTATGCGAATTATCTTGGTTTTGCAACAGCAGCAGGTGCTGTGATAAAGGCGGTTACATCAACTATTGAAAATGGTTTTGCATTACCTCCGGTTGCAGAATTTGAAAAAGCTATAACTCCCAAAACAAAAGCTATTCTTATCTGTAATCCCAATAACCCTACTGGCTATTTGTATACAGAAAATGAGCTACAGGCTTTGCGTGACATTGTAAAGAAGCATGACTTATACCTTATATCTGATGAAGTTTACCGTGAGTTTTGTTATGATGGTAAAAAGCATTTCTCGGCAATGAGTTTAGAGGGAATAGAACAGAATGTTATACTTATTGATTCTATTTCAAAAAGATACAGCGCCTGTGGTGCAAGGATTGGTTTGATGGTTTCGAAAAACAAAGAAGTGATGACAACTGCATTGAAATTTGCTCAGGCACGTTTAAGTCCGCCATCGTTGGGACAAATTTTGGGTGAGGCATCGTTAGATACACCGCACGAATATTTTGATGAAGTAATTAAGGAATACGTTCAGCGCAGAGATTTGGTGGTAAGTGAAATTAATAAAATGGCCGGAGCATTTTGCCCAAAACCAACAGGTGCATTTTATGTTATTGCCCGCTTGCCAATTGACAATTCAGATACATTTTGCCGATGGCTGCTCGAAGATTTTAATTACGAAAATCAAACCGTAATGCTTGCCCCTGCAACAGGATTTTATTCTTCTAAGTTAGGATTGGACGAAGTGCGCATTGGTTACGTGCTGAACCTTACAGACCTTTCTGCCGCCATGAAATGCCTGAGCGAAGCACTGAAGGTTTATCCCGGAAAAACGATAAAGGAAAAAGAACTGGCAGGCTAAAGCTCTGCCAGCTTTTTTGGATTTTTTCTCAAATACCAGATACCAAAACTTCCTATTGAAATCAATATAACCGACAGCAATTGTGCCTGCGTAATTTTGTGGCCGAAAATATTGTAAGTGGTGTTGATGCGTATGGTTTCAATAATCAAACGCTCAATAGAAATCAGGATTAAATAAATACTGAACATCATTCCGGGCGTTGTTATTTTGTTGCGGATACCCCACAGAATTCCAAAAATCAAAAAAGACATCAGTATTTCATAAATAGGAGTAGGGTAGGCGTATCCTGTAATACTTTCCAGTCCCATGGATGCAAAATCTTTTTTCAGGTCAAGGTGCAACACGTTGTTGGGGTAATTGTAAGCCCACATCCAGTCGGGTGCCCAGCTTAACCAATCCGGTTTTGGATTGTCATTTGGAAGTCCCCAGTCGCCATCGCCTGCAACCTGGCAACCTATTCGCCCAATGCCGTATGCAAGAATAAGTCCCGGAGCATTGGCATCACAAATAGCCAGCAATTTTATCTTGTTTTTTCGTGCATAGCGGATAACAAAATATGCAGCGATAATCAGACCACCATAAAAACTTAATCCGCTGAATGAAACAATAGCATCAAGCGGGTCAGCCATAAATTCATCTAAATTTTCAAGGTTGTGAAATAGTTTTGCTCCCAGTATTCCTGCAATTGCAGCAATGATGGTAATAGTGCCGATGTGCTGATGCGGATAAATAGTTTCTTCAACCTGCTCAGGAACAGATAACCGTTGTTGTTTATCTTCCCAGAATTTGAGAGCACCTGACAATACTGCGCCAATCACTGCTCCCAACACACTTCCTTCCAATGAGAGAAAATAATCCTGTGGATTTTTTGCAACCATGTTAAACTGTGTTAGCATAGGCAAAAACTTATAACCCATTAGCAAACCAACTGCAACAGATGAAATATATTCTGAAGCTGGAAAAGGTCTTCCTTTCCAGTATTTGCGGATTTGAATTTCACCCATTACGCCAAGCTTTTCCTTGCGCTTCATTTCTATAGTAAGCGTCCAGGCTGCTCCTAAGAATGCCATGGCCACGCAGAAACCAAACGTTTGCACAATTTTTAAAAATGGCAGACTTATTCCAAAAAGGTCGAGAAAAAGATCGTAGAGGGTAGGGTACATTATTTATACTGCAACAGCAGCTTTTATATGTGGATGCGGATCGTAATTTTCAAGTGTAAAATCTTCAATCTTAAATCCGAAAATATCTTTCACGGCCGGATTTATTTTCATTATTGGCAGCGCTCGAAAATCGCGGCTCAGTTGCAATCTTGTTTGTTCAAGGTGATTGGAATACAAATGTGCATCACCAAAGGTATGTACAAAATCACCGGGCTTTAAATCGCACACCTGCGCCACCATCATAGTAAGCAACGCGTAGGATGCAATGTTAAACGGCACACCCAGAAAAATATCGGCACTGCGCTGATACAATTGGCAACTCAGTTTTCCATTGGCTACATAAAACTGAAACATGGTGTGACAAGGCGGTAGCGCCATTTTATCCACATCGGCAGGGTTCCATGCGCTTACAATCAATCTGCGTGAATCAGGGTTCTTTTTTATCATCGCAATCAGGTTGCTAATCTGGTCTATCACTCTTCCGTCAGGAGCCTGCCAGCTGCGCCACTGGTACCCGTAAACAGGTCCAAGATTTCCGTTTTCATCTGCCCACTCATCCCAAATGGAAACGTTGTTATCTTTCAGATATTTGATATTAGTATCGCCTTGCAGAAACCACAGCAACTCATGAATGATAGAACGTATATGCAGCTTTTTGGTGGTCAGCAATGGAAAGCCATCTTCTAAGTTAAAACGCATCTGATAGCCAAACACACTTTGTGTTCCGGTTCCGGTGCGGTCTTCTTTTTTTGTGCCGTTTTCAAGCACATGGCGCATTAAATCGTGGTACTGTTTCATCCGTTATTCTTTTGACTTTTTATTTGTTGTGCGTATGGCCTGTTCCAACATATCCCACATTTCTTTTGGTATATGACTGAACATGTTGAATTCTCCGCCACCATACAGCCATTCGCCTCCGTCAATGGTTACTACTTCACCGTTTACATACGATGAGAAATCAGAAACTAAGTAAGCCGCAAGATTTGCCAACTCAGGTAATTCACCATAGCGGCCCAGTGGTATCTTTGTTTTAGGGTCCATCATTTTTGATACTTCTTCAGGAAACAAGCGGCTGAATGCGCCTTCCGTTGGAAATGGACCTGGAGCAATTGCGTTCAGACGAATTTCGTTGCGACCCCATTCTGCGGCTAAAGAACGGGTCATTGCCAATACTCCTGCTTTTGCCATGGCTGAAGGAACTACATAGCCCGAGCCTGTCCACGCATACGTTGTTACAATGCTCAGTACCGATGCTTTTTGTTTTTCGGCAATCCATATTTTTCCTAAAGCAAGGGTGCAGTTGTAAGATCCGCGCAATACAATGTCTACAATGGTATCAATGGCGCGGTGGCTTAAGCGCTCTGTAGGACTAACAAAATTTCCTGCCGCATTATTTACCAGCACATCAATTCTTCCGAATTTTGCAATTCCGGCAGCTACCATTTTTTCAACATCATCGTAGTTGCGCACATCGCACGAAAGTCCAAGAACATTGCCTCCTGTTTCGTTCTGCAGTTCTTTTGCCGCTTGTTCTATAACAGGTAGTTTGCGACTGGCAATAATTACATTGGCTCCCAGTTGTAAAAAATATTTGCTCATGGCGCGGCCAAGTCCTGTGCCGCCTCCGGTTACTAAAATGGTTTTTCCTTTCAGCGCATCATCGCGCAACATGCCTTGATTATACATAATGGTGTTTTTAGAGTTTAAGAAGTGACAAAGCTAAAAATTAATACTTTTGAAATTAGAAGTTGGATGATGGAAGTTGGAGGTTAGAAGTTAGATGTTTTAATTTTATGAAAAAGATAATTCTTTTTTTTGTGCTTGCCTTGTTTGCATTTGAAAATACTTCAGCGCAAAACAAACTTGCCTTTGATACTTATAACACACGCAACAAAAAAACGCAACGTGCCATGCACATTACTTTGGCAAGCTGGAGCGTTGCCAACTTTGCCACTTCGTTTGCGCTGATGGATAACCCCAACGCACCCTTCAACAAATATTTTTACCACATGAACATCTACTGGAATGTGGTAAACGCCACTATTGCGGGCTTTGGACTGGCAAGTGTTTGCCGCAAAGACTTCAATAACTATGACATGCTTACCCTTAGCAACGGGCAACAAAAAATAGAACGCCTGATGCTGATGAATTCTTTTCTGGATGTGCTCTACATCGGCAGTGGTATGGCTATGGACTACTATTCGCCCCGATTAAAAAAGAACCCCGACCTGCTGGATGGTTACGGAAAATCATTAGTGTTCCAAGGGGCTTTTCTGTTGCTGTTTGATACCTCGTTTTACTTTATCTACAAAAGCAATTACAAGCGCTTTTCAAAAATGAGTTACTCCATGTCGGCAACGCCTTACGGGGTGGGGTTTAAGATGGTGTTTTGAAATTAATCTTTGAATAATTCCATATAAATCGGCAAATGGTCGCTGTAGCCGCCAAAATATTTCTCGCCTCCGTAGGTGGCGTTGGGCTTGCTTTCCTGTGTTTCTTTGTTGGTGTAGAGCATCCATTGTTCCTTTAGAATTTTAGCAGCGTTGCTGTGTACATGCAAACCTTTTGGTGCAGTCAGCAAACCATACGATACTATAAACTGGTCCAGCATACCCCAGTCGCCTTTGTAGTTATAAGTGCCCTCGTTTTTCTTTTCATGGGCATACGTAAGATTGAATAAACCGCTTGTTTTACCGGCTTGTGAAATGGTATCAGCTCCCAGCGTTTTTACAATACTGTTGTTATCAGGATAATCATTGAAATCGCCCATAATAATGATGCGGGCCGTTGCCGAAGTTTTAAAAATAGAATCAACCGAATGCTTTAATACCGCAGCTGCGGCAATGCGGTTTTTTTCGCTTTCATCGGCACCGCTTCTGCGCGAAGGCCAGTGGTTAAAAAACAGGTGCAGCGTATCGGTTTTGCATGCCAGTCCTTTAACGTAAAGTATGTCGCGGGTAGGGTAGGGCGGCTCTTCGGGCAGACGAACATAAAGGGCTTTGCTGCTGAGTATGCTCAGCTTGTCTTTGCGGTACAGCATGGCAACATCCACACCGCGCTTGTCGGGGCTGTTATAATTTACCACCCCGTATTTTCCTTTTTTAAGCAAGGCAGTTGCCCCCAGATCTTCTACCACTTTTTTGTTCTCAATTTCATACAGTCCTATCACTGACGGAAGGTTTTTTGCGTTCAGCGCAACGATTACTTTTGAAAGTTGCTCCAGCTTTTTGGTGTAGCGTTCACTGGTCCACTTTTGTTTGCCTGCCGGCAAAAACTCTTCATCGTCTTTGTCGGGGTCGTTAATAGTGTCGTACAGGTTCTCAACGTTGTAAGACATAATCACAAAACTCTTGTCAGCCGTTTTCTTGTCTTGTCCAAAAGCACCTGCGCAGCAAAGCAGCAGGCTGTAAAAAAGCAATTGTTTCATAGGGCTGCAAAACTAAAGTAAAAGCTAACGTGCGGGCTAACCGCTCTGTTATTATTTTGTAAAATAAATGTCGCACTGCCCCCCGTATTTTTTAAACCGAAATTTAATCTCCTGACCGTTTTGTTTTTTAACATTTAATAGTAGGTTTGCAAGGCATTAACCAACGCAGCGTTTTTTGGCCATGAAGAAACTCTTACTCTTTCTCACCTTCTCATTCTCTTACCTTCTCACTTTTTCCCAATCCGGATGCATCACAGGCGATTGCAAAAATGGTGAAGGCACGTTTGTTTACCCCAGCGGTGAAAAATATACCGGCTCTTTTGTTGATGGAAAACGCGTAGGCAAAGGTTTAAGCGTGTTACAGGATTTGCAGCGATACGAGGGCGACTGGGAAGGCGACAAGAAAAACGGACAAGGAACGTTTACCTGGCCCAATGGCGAAAAATATATTGGCAACTGGGTGGAAGGCAAAAAGAACGGCAAAGGTGACATGACTTATTTTGATGGCGAAACCTACAGCGGTGAATGGAAAGACGACCAGCGCAGCGGAAAAGGCAACTCCACCTTTCCCGATGGAAGAAAATACGAGGGCGAGTGGGCAGGCGGACAAAAGAAAGGACAAGGCACCATGACCTGGGCTGACGGCAAAAAATACGTAGGCCCCTGGGATTTTAATCAGCAAAACGGACAAGGTGTTATGACCTGGGCCGATGGACAGAAATACGTTGGTAATTTCAGCAACGGAAAAGAATCAGGGCAGGGTGTTATGACCTACATGGATGGCCGCAAATACGAAGGCGAATGGGCACGCGGAAAACTGAACGGAACGGCTACCATCATCTGGCCCGATGGACAAAAATATACAGGTGAATTTAAAGAAGGCCGTCAGAACGGGCAGGGAACCATGACCTATACCGATGGCCGCAAATATACAGGCGAATGGAAAGAAGGAAAGAAAAGCGGAAAAGGAACATTCAATTACATCAATGGTGATAAATACGAAGGCGACTGGAATGATGACACACAAAACGGACAGGGAACATTTTATTACAAGTCGGGCGAAAAATATACAGGTGAATTTAAGAAGGATAAAATGGACGGGCAGGGAACCTTTACCTGGACCACAGGCGAAATCTATACCGGCAGTTACAAAGAAGACATGCGCCAGGGACAGGGAACCATGACCTTTGCCGATAAATCGTTTTTTACAGGTGAATGGAACAAAGGAAAAAACGCAAAAGGCGAATACCACAATGCCGACAGCACCTTGTTTGAAGGCGAATGGAAAGACGAATACCTTGCCATTCCCGAAATGGTTGCAGCTGTTAAACCCCAGCGCGATTCTATTTTCAATCCTGCTTATACCGCAAAGGAATCAAGTGCTATTGAAATCGTGAAAATTGAAAATACCAAAAGCAACACCATCGTGCATTTTAAATACACCAATTACAACGATGTAAAATTTGAAGGTGGCTTTTGCATTGGCGACCAGTTCTTCATCCGCGATCTTTATTCAGGCAATAAATACAAACTCATTAAAGCAGTCAACATCAAGTACTGCCCTAATAAACAGGTAATGCAATACAAAGGGCTTACCCATGAGTTTAGTCTGGTATTTGAACCCGTTCCCGAAGTGGCAGAAAAAATTGATTTAATTGAAGACGAGAAAAAGGGTGGTTTCAATTTTTTCGGACTTGATTTTACTACTTCAAAGCCAGAACAAAAAGCGCCATCCAATAAAAATGCGGTAAGTGCCCACAAAAAAAATGTAGAAACGAAAAAAGCTGAAGAAGAAGCCCGGGCAAAACAGGAAGCTGCCCGCATTGAAGAAGAAAAACGTGTTGCAGAAGAAATCAGAGTAGCCGAAGAAAAGAAAGCCGCTGAAGTTGCAGCAGCAGCAGCCGTTGCCGAAGAAAAGCGCATACAGGAAGAGAAACGCGTGGAAGAAGAAAAGCAGGCAGCTATTGTTGCAGCTGCAGCAGCCGCTGCTGCCGAAGAGAAACGTATCATTGAAGAAAAGCGTGTGGAAGAAGAAAAGCAAGCTGCTGCCGTTGCCGCAGCCGCTGCAGCCGCAGAAGAAAAACGCATTTTAGAAGAAAAGAAAGTTGAAGAAGAAAAGAAAGCAGCTGCAGCCGCAGCAGCTGCTGCGGCTGAACAGGAGCGCAGGGCAGTTGAAGAAAAACGACTTATAGAAGAGCAGAAAGCAGCCGCAGCCGCAGCCGCAGCTGCCAAGCTGGAAGAGGAAAAGCGCATTATTGAGGAAAAGCGTATTGAGGAAGAAAAGAAAGCCGCTGCCGCTGCTGCCGCTGCCGCCAAACTGGAAGAAGAAAAGCGAATTGCCGAACAAAATAGGATTGAGGAAGAGAAAAAAGCAGCCGCAACCGTAGCTGCCGCTGCTAAACTGGAAGAGGAAAAGCGCATTGCCGAATCTAAGCGTATTAAGGAAGAAAAGAAAGCAGCAGCCGCTGCAGCAGCCGCTAAAATAGAAGAAGAAAAACGCCTTGCCGAACAGAAACGATTAAATGATGAAGCAGATGCAAAAGCAAAAGCAGAAGCAGCCAGAATTGCTGAGGAGCAACGATTGAAAGCAGAAGCCGCAGCAAAAGCAAAAGCTGCCGCTGATGCTGAAGCAGAATTTGAACGTAAGGAAAATGAAAAACGACTGAAACTGGAAGCCGAGGCAAAAGCCAAAGCAGAGGCCGACCGCAAAGCTGCTGAAGATGCTGCCCTCAAAAAACAAATGGAAGAAGCGTTGAAACAGGCAGAAGCAAAACGCTTAAGAGAAGAAGCGGAAGCTAAGGCAAGGGAAAATGCAAAAGCTCAGGAACAGGCAAAACTGCTGGATGCTGAACAACGCAAAAAGCAGTTTCAGGATGCCCAGGAGAAAATTAAAAACTCGGGAATGACTGATGCAGAAAGAAGAGCGCTTTTTCTTTCTGACCTTGCGCGCATTTACCCCGAAGGTCTTACAGAAGAAACATTGAAGGAAAAGGATTGCACTATAAAACGATACATTATGAATCGTTCTGGCACTGTTACTGTCTATGAAAAGAAAACCTATGGATGGGGTGGTGTATTCTATTTCAAGAATGGCGATATTTCGGTAACACAATCCATTTATGAAACCGAGATTTTGAAATTTCTGAAGCCGTAATAATTCGTCATTGCGAGGAAGAACGACCGAAGCAATCTCATAGTTGAAAGATTGCTTCGTTAACGCTCGCAATGACGTTATTTGCCGATACAAAAGCGGCTAAATATAGAGCCCAGTAAATCTTCTGTTGTAACCTGCCCAAGGATTTCTGAAAGGTGATACAATGCTCTTCGTATTTCAACAGCAAGCAAATCACCCGGTATTTTTTTCTCTAAACCTGAGTAAACATTTTTTAAGGCAACATTTGCATTGTTCAGCGCTTCGAAGTGGCGTGCGTTGGTTACAATGGTTTGTCCGCTGTTCAGTAAATCGGCATTGGCAAGTTCAAGGAGTTTTTTCTTCAATTCTTCGATGTTGTTTTTCTGTTTTGCAGAAATAAAAATCAGATTTTGAACGTTTGAAAATTTTGCCTTTAGTTCTGCTTCATTTCCTAAATCGCTCTTGTTGCCAACCACTAATAATATAGTGTTCTCACCTGTTTTTTCTTTTACTGCATTAATTGCAGCATCAAGTTTTGCAGCATCCGAAAGAGTTGCATCAAACAATAGGATTACTACAGATGAAGCGTTTATTTTTTCATAAGTACGTCCTATGCCGAGCGATTCAATCTTGTCTGTCGTTTCGCGAATTCCGGCAGTATCAATAAATCGGAAACGAATCCCGTCAATAGTTATTTCATCTTCAATAGTATCGCGTGTTGTTCCCGGAATATCTGAAACAATGGCGCGTTCCTCTTGCAGTAAAACATTTAGCAGCGTTGATTTTCCTGCATTGGGTTCTCCTGCAATTGCAACCGGAATTCCGTTTTTAATAACATTGCCGAGTGAGAAGGATGAAGCAAGGTTAGAAATGTGAGTAATAAGATCAGATACAAGTTTTATTAATTCTTCCCTGTTGGCAAGCTGAACATCTTCTTCACTGAAATCCAGTTCCAGTTCAATCATCGAAGCAAAATGAATTAATTGCTCACGCAAATCTTTTATCTCTCCCGAAAAACCACCACGCATTTGCTGCATTGCAATTCTGTGCGATGCTTCTGAGGAAGATGCCACAAGATCTGCCACAGCTTCTGCCTGCGATAAATCCATGCGTCCATTCATAAACGCCCGCATGGTATACTCCCCGGGATTGGCAACGCGGGCTCCTAGTTTAATAAATAACTGAAACAGTCGCTGCTGTATATAAGGAGAACCATGGCATGAAATTTCCACAACATCTTCACCCGTAAACGAATTGGGATTTTTAAAAAGACTGATAACAGCTTCGTCCAGCAATTCATCGCCTTCATAAATGTTTCCAAAATGCAGCGTGTGACTTTTAAATAAAGAAAAATCTTTGCCAGATGCAGAACGAAAAACGATTTTTGTAAACTCTAATGCTTTGTTTCCTGATAAGCGCAAAACACCAATAGCCCCACTTCCGGGTGGAGTTGAGAGGGCAATGATGGTATCGTCAGAATTAAAAAGCATTATTGAATATTGCTGCAAAGAACGCAATCCTGCTTTCTATTTCCAAGTTTATGTATAGTATTTACTTAGCTTTGAGAACCATTAGTTCTGCATATGCTGCGAATAATATCATTTTTATGTCTGACATTTTCTCTGCCTCTTTTTGCGCAACATAAAAACGATTCATTAAACAAGCTTGACATTATTTATGATTTCTCTCTTGGAGTAAAAACTATTTCTGTCCGGGATTTTAACGAAGCCTCATCCATAAAAATACCTTCTGGCATGGCCTATATGGGTCAGAATTTCGGTTTTGGGCAACCTTTTAAATATTTTATAAGCGCTGATGTTGGTTTAAGTATGTCAATTGGCTATTTTTTTGATTCAAAAAAAACCTTTATTTCAATAATCAATTATGGATTATCTGTTCATCGCAGCTTTACAATCAGGCGAAATTTTTTCGTTTCTCCTTTTGCTGGCTGGCAAAATGAATCTTCTTTTTGTTCATTCAGTAAATTTGTAAACAACACTCAAAGTCATGCTAGAATCAATCAGAATAATCTTCTATTAATAGGTTGTGATTTCTCAGTTTTTATGAAAATGCTTGCCAAAAATAAATCGGGTAGTAGTCTTAACCGAATAGGAGTGAAGGTTTTCTATCAATTGCCTCTTTCCGCATCTCATTTTAAAGAAGGTGCAAATTTCTTTCCGTCCGGGATTAATCCTTATGGGTTGGGAGGATCGGCTGTTAGTGTGTTCTGTCGTTTTTGACAGTAAAAAATTTACTGTTTTTTTATTGCAAGTTTAATAATATCAGCATAATTATTTTCCAACAATCCACCATTCTTGAAATAACCTCGCTCTTTTATAATTTTATGCATTGCAGGCAGATTGTAGCTTGGAACTGTCATTAGTAAATGGTGTTCAGCATGGTAGTTAACATGATGCGGGGCAAATAATATTTTCTCAAAAAAATTAGCGTAAGTAGTTCTTGTATTTCTCATGTCATCCAACTGGTCAGGAACAACACTGTGTTCTGCTATAGACCGAATGCGAATAGAAAAATTATAAGTGGTAAATAATGAACCAATCCATAATAAATAGAGCCACGGAGCCCCAGCAAGCCATAGAATTCCAAATAAAATAAGATTGGCGGTAACAGGTCCGGCAAGGTTCTTAATAGAAGTGGAAATTATTTCACCAATGCTTCTTCCTTTCTGATTTATTTTTTCAATTCGTCCGCCCAACTCATATTTCAGAATACCAAAGTGCATAGCTAATACGCCAATGTATCCTTTGATTCCTGTGGCGCCCAACAAATCGCGCAATACTTTTCTTATAAAACTTGCAACAGTTGTAGGGTAACCTTTGGTGAGTGAAAGGTCAGGGTCTTCTGTAGTTCCTGTCTTTACATGATGTGTTAAATGATAAGGTCTATAGCGAATAGTATCATGGAAAATAGGGTATCCGCCCAGCCAGTTTCCCCAGAAATCATTTGCTCCGTTACTGGTAAACATACTGCGGTGGGAGCAGTCGTGCATAATAATGGCGCAGGCTAATTGCTTTCCACCAAGAATAAACATAGAGATAATTATGGTGAATGGATTCGGAAAAAAGCCAGCTAATGCAAATGCAAAAGCAATCCATAACCAGGTATGGAGAAATTCAAACGCAGCTTTTAAATCAGACTTTTTTAAAAGTTGTTTTATTTCCTCTTTCGATAAGTAGTCGTTTATCTGCAAGGCTTATAAATCAAATCTGTAAACTAAACCAACCAATAAACCACCACTAAGAGTGTGCGTCTTTTCATAGGTTGGGTATTTTAAAGTATTGGTTAATTCAACGCCTTGTCCATCAACACCTGCAACATCAGATAATCCGTAAGAAAACCGGAGGCCGGGTGATAGAATAAGGTTGTCAGAAAGATTGATGTCAATTCCTAATCCTAATAATGGCGCTACATTAAAACCTGAAGAAAAGGCCTTAATATCTTTGGTTCCGTTAAAAAGAGCAAGTGATGATTCTTGTGAATAATTTGCTCCTGTAATCATGCTGAAGTAAGAACCAAGTTCGAAATAAGCGCCACCGTTAGTACTCAACCGCAGGTACACAGGAATATCAATACTTGAAAAGTGAATTTTTGAAGTGTAAGGTGTTTTGGTAAGAATATCGGTTGTGCCGTTAAATTTTTGATTGTGTGTTGCATAAAGAATATCTAGCCCGATACCTAAATTTTTAGTGAAATATACACTCATGTTTATTCCAAAACTTGTTCCAAGCGAGGCTTCTACTTCCTGCTCACTGTTTGGTCGGTCAAAAATATTGTTATTAAAGAGCCAGGTGTTTTTACCCATGCCCATAAGACCAATTGTTAAACTGGCTTGTTTGGTTTGGGCAAATAGGGTGAACGTAAAAAAGATGGATAGAATTAGAATGAATATTTTTTTCATTGTGTTCTTTCTTTTTGATTAGTTGGTCAAAAATAGATAATTAATTAAAGATGAAACTAAGATTTTAATCATGATACATGAAATAGATTTTTAATAATTTCGCTCCATAAATAATCAAAAAACAATGAAAAATATATTCTCTAAAATCAGTTATATTTCAATTATAATAAGCCTTTTGGCTTCATCATCAGTATTGGCAGATGGGCCTGTAGTTAAAGGTACTAATGTATTAGGTTTTGGATTGGGGATGGCCAATCGTTATTATGGTTATTCAGGGTTTTCACCCGGGGTAAAAATTAATTATGAAGTAGCTTTGTGGCAGGCAGGTCCCGGTGTTGTCACATTAGGAGGTACATTTGGATATACTTTTCAAAGCTATCGTAATTATATAATTGGAAATGGCTATAATTATTCATGGCACAATTTTATTATTGCAGCGCGCAGTGCATGGCATCATAACTGGGGTGTAGATAAATTAGATACGTATGCAGGTGTTTCAGCCGGAGTAAGGTTTAATATTTATAATGACGATGGAGATCCAATAAACAACCCAAATTATAACACCGTTTATCCTCACTTTGGAGGTTTTGTAGGAGCTTGTTATTATTTCAAGCCGGCTATTGGTGTTTTTGGTGAAGTTGGTTATGATATCAACTTTGTCACGATTGGTTTGAACCTTAATTTCGGGGGGAGATAAATTACTTCTCCATCGGCATTTTCAGGTTACGCCAGTTCTCGAATCCTAACTGCAAGTCATATATTTCTTTAAATCCCAGATTGGAAAGAATTCTTGCTGCCAGCGGACTACGATGAGCGGTTTCGCAATAAATAAATACAGGTTTAGTATTATCTAATTCTGCTGCTTTTTCGGCAAAGGTTGAGCCGAGATAACTGATATTCTGAGCGCCTTTGATATGCGCTTTTTTGAATTCGCCCTTTGTTCTAACATCAATAATCAGCTTGTTATTTGTTGCATTTAATTTCTCCTCATATTCTTTAGGGCTAAGCGTTATGAACTTATCGGATGGAAGAAAATCCTGGGCAACAGATTTTTGATAAGTGTAAACTGCAATAAAAATCAAAAATAAAATGCGTAACATTTTAAGATGCCGAGGAAGTAACCACCTCTCTGTTCACCTTCTTCACTAAACCTTGCAACACTGCACCCGGACCAACTTCAGTAAACGAAGTAGCACCGTCATTCAGCATCTGTTTCATAGTTTGTGTCCATTTTACAGGAGCTGTTAATTGCAGAATAAGATTTGCTTTGATGTGTGAGGCGTTTGCTATTGGTGAAGCACTTACGTTTTGGTAAACAGGACAAGGAGGAGTATTGAACATCGTAGATTCAATAGCTTCTTGCAACTGGTCTTTTGCCGGTTGCATCAGTGGAGAGTGAAATGCGCCACCAACATTCAGAACCAAGGCACGTTTTGCGCCTGCTGCTTTCAATTTTTCACAGGCAATTTCAATTCCTTTTAATGATCCGGAAATAACCAATTGTCCGGGTGAATTATAGTTTGCAGGCACTACCACTTCTTCGGTAATTTCAGTGCAAATTCTTTCAACCATTTCATCTTCCAGTCCAAGAATTGCAGCCATTGTGCTTGGTGTTGCTTCACATGCTTTTTGCATAGCTTGCGCACGTTTTGATACCAAAGTCAATCCGTCTTCAAAACTTAACACTCCAATTGAAGTCAATGCTGAAAACTCACCCAGTGAATGACCTGCCACCATTTGCGGTTGAAAATTTTCGCCTAATGTTTTTGCAAGAATAACAGAGTGAAGAAAAATAGCTGGTTGAGTAACTTTTGTTTGTTTCAGTTCTTCTTCTGTTCCTGTAAACATGATGTCAGTAATTCTAAAACCAAGTATTTCATTAGCTCTTTCAAATAGTTGCTTTGCTTCTGCTGATCGCTCGTAAATGTCTTTTGCCATTCCTGGAAACTGTGAGCCTTGTCCCGGGAAAATGTATGCTTTCATCTAGTGAAGTTTTGCTGAAATTAAACTTATAAATTCTGCTCGTGTTGTTTCATTTAAAAACTCACCTGTAAATGCAGATGTAGTAGTTACAGAATTCTGTTTTTGTATACCACGCATTTGCATGCATAAGTGCGATGCTTCAATAACCACAGCTACTCCATGAGGGTTAAGTGTTTTTTGCAGGCAATCGCGAATTTGATCGGTCAATCTTTCCTGCACTTGTAATCTTCTTGCAAATGCATCAACAACGCGGGGCAGTTTGCTCAATCCAACAATTTGTCCGTTTGGGATATAGGCAATATGTGCCTTTCCAAAAAACGGAAGCAAATGGTGTTCACAAAGCGAGTACAGTTCAATGTCTTTCACAATCACCATCTGGTTGTGGTTTTCTTTAAACATGGCTGACCGAAGAATTTCTTCAGGCTCCAATTCATAGCCATGCGTAAGGTATTGCATGGCTTTTGCCACTCGCTCAGGCGTTTTTAACAAGCCTTCTCGTTCAGTGTTTTCGCCAATTCCTTCTAAAACACTCAAATAGTTTTTAGAAAGTTTTTTGGTTATTTTTAAATTGTAACGGTCTATTTTTTTGTAGCCGAAATCCAAATCTTCATCGTGGTTACCCATAGTATTCTACTGAATTATTTTCTGTTTCTTTTACTTTAATACAGTGCAATTCTCCGCCCAGTGCTTTTACATCATTGTAAATCTGTTCCCAGATTTTTACTGCTACATTTTCGGTTGAAGGCTGAACCCCCTTCATGAAATCTACGTCAAGGTTCATGTTTTTGTGGTCTAATTTGTCGGTAATTTTTGTCCGCAGAATAGTGCTCAAATCTTTAAGATTAATTACAAATCCTGTAACCTCATCTGGATTACCCTTTACAGTTACTTCCAATTCATAATTATGACCATGCCAGTTTGGATTAGCGCATTTGCCGAATACTTCCTGATTTTTTTCTTCGCTCCATTCAGGCACATTTAGTTTATGCGCAGAATTGAAATGTTCTCTTCGTGTTATGTAAACCATGTTTTTATAATTGGTCAAATATAGGAATACCCTTAAAATTTCAGGTTTATCCTACTTTTGCGTGATGAAAATTCTTCTTGTTGCTGCAACTGAACTTGAAATTGAGCCTTTAATAAACAAAGTAAAGGGTTTAAAGTTTAAACCTGACTTATTAATTACTGGAGTTGGTATGGTTGCAACTACCTTCAGCCTTGCCAAAATATTTTCAGAAAAAAAATATGATTTAGCTATAAACCTTGGTATCTGCGGAAGTTTTAATCGTAATTTAAAAATAGGAGAGGTAGTGAATATCACAGAAGATATTTTTTCTGAATTAGGCGCAGAAGACGGTGATAATTTCATGAACCTTTCTGATATGAAGTTTGCAGATAAAATTGATGTTTTTCTTAAGCCGGCAAAGAAGTTTTCTTTTCCTGCTTTGAAAAATATAAAAAAAGCAAAAGGCTTAACAGTAAACACTGTTCACGGAAACAAAAAAAGTATTTCAAAGGTTGTTGCACTTTACAATCCTGATGTTGAAAGTATGGAAGGAGCAGCGTTTTTCTACTCTTGCAATAAGTTTGAAATTCCTGCTGTGCAAT